>JAGGDZ010000302.1 GCA_024648655.1 Chloroflexota bacterium
CGGGGGTGAAACGAATTACGCCCGCCCGTCATTCCTGTATGCTGTCATTCCTGTAGAATAACGGTGGCGCCTAGTAATGACTTTCCGGCAGTATGAAAGACCGACCAACTCACTAAGTAAGCTGCCGCAGTCGCGGGTCGAAGCGGTCCCGCGCCCAGTCTCCCAAGAAGTTCAGCGACATCACTACCAGGAATATCCCCACCCCCGGGAACGCCGTCTGCCACCAAGCCGTCGAGATATACTCCCGTCCCTCCGAGATGAGCACGCCCCACGCCGGAGTCGGCGGTGGTATCCCCGCACCCAAGAAACTCAACGTCGCTTCCGCCAGTATCAGATTGCCTACGTTCAGCGTCGCTATCACGATTGCGGAGTTGATGACCCCCGGCAATACGTGCCGAAATATGATGCGCACCGGATGCGCGCCCGCAATCCGCGCGAGCGACACGTAGTCCATCTCCTTGAGCTGCAAAGTCTGCGCCCGCACCACCCTGACAAACCCCACCCACGACAGCACCGCGAGCAGTAGAAACACCACGCCAATGCTCTGACCGAAAATCAGCACGACGAGCAGCGCCACCATCAGGAAGGGCAGCGCAAGCCATATGTCCACGACTCGCGTGATGATCTCATCGAATATGCCGCCCAAATACCCGCTTATCATACCGATGCTCGTCCCAACTATGAGACCCACGACGAGCGAAAGCGCCGCGACGATGAGCGATATGCGCGAACCAACTATAATGCGGCTGAGCACGTCCCGCCCCACATGGTCTGTGCCAAGAGGATGCGTCCAACTCCCGGTCTTGCACTTCGTGCCAATGCAGGACTCGAATCCAACAGGCGGTATGTGCCTGTCAAGGATATTCGTGATAATCACCGGGTCATGTGGAGCAATATACGGACCGAACGCTCCCAAAACTATTAGCAGGACGATGACAGTGGCGGGGATGACAGGCCATCTCCTAATGAAAGTCCAGAATCCTGCTAACTGTCTTATTACAGGAGGAAGCGGCGTCGTAGTCAGTTCCATTATGCTAGTCCCAGCAGCCTATGAGTAGCGGATGCGCGGGTCTATCACCGCGTACAAAATATCAGCCAAGAGTGCGAAGAACAGGTAGAATAATATGAAGGTAAAGACTGTCCCCTGCAATAGAGGAAAGTCATTATCATAGACCGCACGATTGAGTGCGAGCCAGCCTATACCGGGCCAGGAGAATACCGTCTCCACAACCAGCGCGCCGTTCAGATAGCCTGCCATAAGAAGCAGCGCCGACGTAAGCGGCGGTATCAGTGCATTCTTCAGCGCGTGCTTCCAGATGACCTGAAAGCCCCCGACGCCCTTGGCACGCGCCAACTTGACGAACTCGGAGTCGAGCACTTCGAGCATCTCGGAGCGTGTGAGACGCATTATCCCCGCGGCCGCGGGCCAGCCAAGTACGATGCACGGCAATATGTAGTACCTGATGTCAAAGCCGTACTCGTCGCCCCGCGTCCCGGCCGGAAGCCATTGCAGCAATACGGCGAAAATCAGAATCGCCATAATGCCCGTCCAAAACTGGGGAAGCGCCTGTCCGAAAAGCGCGAACCCCCGACTGAGATAATCCCAGACCGTGCCTCGGGTGGATGCTGCGGCAACGCCGAGGGGAACTCCGACAAGTATGGCGAACACCCATCCACCGATTGCCAGCTGGATAGTTGCGCCCATCTTACTGAAAATTATGTCGCGGACCTGCAATTCCTGGTGGATGGATTTTCCGAATTCACCCCTCAAGATATTCCCAAACCATGTGAGGTACTGTATGGGAAGTGGCTTGTTGAATCCCATTCGGTCGCCAAGTGCTTCCCACTGTTCTTCGGACATGCCGTAGCCCGTGTCAGGCACGAAGAGTTCACGCGGGTCGTGAGCGAGGCGGGTCATGGCAAATATGACCATGCTGGCGCCAATCAGAGATATAGCTATTGAGATTGCGCGGCGTATGAGGAATCGCTGCATGCTTGACTTCTCAGAGTCTCATCGAGTGAAAATTCAGCGGTCTATCTTGAAGAAGAGCCTGCGCTGAAATCTCATGCAGGCCCTTCTTTAATTCAGTTATTAACCTAGTATTGTAAGTTGGGGTATGGGATTATTACTGTGCCGGCACGATAAACCAAGGCTCTGCGCCCGCCCAGTGCGCCTGTGTGGAGCGACCGACCCACTCTGACACTTTCTCCGGATTGACGCCGTAGCCCTTGGGCACTTCAACCACACCGGAGTACAGGTGCCAGTAGATCGTCCAGTCAACGACGTCCATGTGCTGCTCAATGGCAGCTGCCCTGTCCGGCTCCAGCTTGGTCATGTTGTGCATATCCGCGAGGAAGCGGGACTCGAAGCCCGCGCCCCATCCGGGACGTGACAGGCTGGAGTCAACCAGAGGCAATGGCCAGTGCGCGGGCCAGGTTGCGTCGTCAACAGCGCCGTTCTTGAGCGTGGGCCAGATTTGCGTACGCAAGCGGAAACGAGTGGCAACGACCGAACCATAGTCCTCGTTGAGGATGGTAGTCTTCACGCCAATCGCTTCCCATAGACCGGCGGTGAGGTCTCCAATGTCAAAGGACACATCGCCGATCTCCGCTCGGTATATGTTCGTGGAAATCTCAAAGCGCACGCCATCCGATCCGCGCGGGTAGCCCGCGATGTCAAGTATCTCTTCTGCAAAGGATGGCTGGTATGGGATGTCCCACGGCCAAGGGTAGTTTGCCATAGGACTGGCGACATTGTACGACGGATACATCTCATTATCGCCGAAGCCGTACTTCTCCATAATTGCATCAGACTGCGTGTTGGTTATCTTCCTGTTCGGGTCCCAGCCACCGAAATTCGGGCCCATGTACTCGGTCGGCATGCCGGCGCCGTATCCATTGAGAATGCCGTCAACGATTCCCTGTCTGTCGATTGCGTACGACAGCGCCCAGCGTACCAGCCTAGCTTGTTCCATGTCGCTCATGCCGGGCGGGTTATCAGTATCCTCATAATGGCATGCCTCGCCTCTCTCGCACCAGGGATTTCCGATCCAAGGATAGTCAACGATATTAGAGGGAGCGTCCCAAGGCGCCGGATCAAGGACTTCTCCGGTGCGTGCGTGCGTCTGCTCCCAAAGGTTGCCGGACCACATGTACGAAGCGGTGATCCACTTCGGTTGAGGCACCATGTAACGGAAGCCTTCGGCCTCTACCTGGTCGGCAAAGACGGGATCGAGTTCCACGATGTCCGCCTGCTTAGACTGAAGCATGGCGATACGGCTGGCGGTCTCAGGCACATGCAGCCTTGTGAATGTCGCTATGTGCGAGGGATGCTTGTGATGCTCAGTCAGCGCCTGTAGCTCTGCGCGGTTCTGAGGCACCCACTCCTTCACGATGAAGGGACCTGTGCTTACCAGATTCTGCTTCAGCCACTCAGCGCCCTTGGTGTCAAAAGCCTTCTTGCTGTACACGCCGGGACCCTTGCCGTACTCACTGATTGTGTCTTCGAGGTTGAACGCACCTATGACCACACCGTCCGCAGCGTCGAGCGTAAAGGTGTAGTCATCAACTACCTTTGCCTCTCCGAATGCGGCTGCGAGGTCTCCGCCGATACGGAATGTCGATTCGACGTTGAATGTAGGATTGGCGTCGTTCAGGAACCACACCCAGTCATGGGCGGTCATCTCACCGAAGTCCTCGGGTACCCCGACCGGAGAGTTGAAAGGAACGCCTTGCTTCAACTTGAAGGTAACCTGTTTCAAGTCGGGAGCGAGTTGGAACGACTCTGCCGTCTGGGGAGCCATCAAATTGTCACCTTCCCTTACGAAAAGGCATTCGGCAAGCCCCAGGCTAATGTTCACCCATTGTGGCCCGTATGCGGCTTGGTTAGGATAACCGGCCACAGGGTCAATCTGACTAGCCGCGAGATTGATATGGGCCGTCTGCCCCCTGGATCTGCCCGGCGCTGCTTTAGTGACCGGAGCCACCTCTTGCGGCACTATCGTAGCGACAGCCGCAGGCACTGCTGCGGCCGGCGCTGCGGGAGCAGCGGCCGCAGGAGCTCTAGGAGCTTGCGGCGCTTGCGCGGCCTGTGGTGCGGAGGCCTGCGGCGCAGGGGCTGCCTGTTGCTGCGTTTGCGGAGCCACAGGCGCGGCGGTCGGCGCCGAACTGCAAGCAATCGCAAATGCCACAACCGCTATTAGACTCAGCCAAATCAAATGCTTCACTTCGCACCTCCGTCCCTAGAGCGTTGGTCACTTGTCGCCGAGAAGCCAACAAATAGCAGGGGGAATGCCCTACCACTATAACGAGGCTCAATGTACTTTATTTATGTTTGATATGTCAACTGGCTTATCTCATAGCGAAATTCGCGTATTCGGCACCTGACTTCAAATGCATGCGCCGGTTATTCCTTTGACAAAACTCATTGCGATACATGCTCATACGCGCTAACCTATCTAAAGTGTATTGATATTCTGAATTTCAGAGCGGTTCGCGGCAGTTTAAGGATGAATATCGCGTTGCATCCAGCGTATATCTGCACCGCTCAACCTCTCTGGATGCCGGCCTGCGCGGGTATGCGGGGCTGGAAACCGAAAATGTCAACAGAACCTAGTACAATCACTTCACTCAAATATATTGCATCAGGTACAATCCATCAGGTTGATTACAGCCTGATTGCAATCCTTCATACGAACCTATGAATAACGATGTCGCTCGACAATCCGCTCCGTCTCCTCTTTCTGACCCAGGGTTGACGCCGATCGGAAAATTCGCACACAGATTCAGGGCAATCTTCGGCTCATCCACGAGCGGGCGGCTGGGGATATGGGAGCTCATCGCCTATGGGGTGCTACTTGTAACGGCCGCCGCTATGCGCCTTTGGGATCTAGGTCACCGCGCCGTTCACCATGACGAAAGCCTTCACTCTTTCTATTCATGGCAACTCTCTGAAGGGCAGGGCTTCAAGCATGACCCATTGATGCACGGCCCACTCCAATTCGAGCTGAATGCAGCGATATTCTTCATTTTCGGGGACAGCGACTACACTTCGCGGCTGCTCTACGCGGTCGCCGGAACTGTACTCGTCGCGCTACCGTTCTTCTTCCGCGACAGGCTTAGCAGGCTTGGCGCGCTATTCACTTCAATTTTGCTCGCCTTTTCTCCGGCACTACTTTACTTCAGCCGCTTCTCCCGAAACGATATTCTGATGGCGGTCTGGGCGCTAGGACTGGTTATCTGTATGTGGCGATATGTTGATGAGGGAAAGAACCGCTATATCTACTTCGCCGCCGGACTGCTCGCGCTCGCATTTGCCAGTAAAGAAACCTCCTATTTGGTCACCGCGATGCTCGGGTTATTCCTTGTACTGTGGATCCTGTATCGCTATGTGCCTCGAATCTTGGAGAAATCGGACTTGAGAATAGGCGAAACCAAGACTGTCAGCGTGATTGGCAACCTGGTTGCGGCATCTCTCAGCCAATGGACAACCCTGTTTACATCTGAACTTCGCAGACCCGCTGTATTCCTGCTCATCCTGATCACACTTACGCTTCCCATGTGGTCGGCCGCAATCGGCATCTTTCAGGATACGGCTCTGTTGAGTTGGTCAAACCTGACCTTCGTAACCGAAGATGGAGGCGGCAAAGTCGGATCTTCGTCCGGAGGAGCGATGCTGATTGCTTCGGTTATCGTGATGGTTATGATGGGGGCGTCTGTGACAATCGGCTTCCAATGTTTGGGAATCAGGTGGCTGATTGCGGCAGGCATCTTCTATTGCATCTGGGCGCTCTCATACACTACCTTCCTCACTAATCCGGGCGGAGTCGAGTCCGGTATGTGGCGCGGGCTAGGCTACTGGATTGCTCAGCAGGATGTAGCCAGGGGTAATCAGCCGTGGTATTACTACTTCGTCATAACACCAGTGTACGAGTTCCTGCCAATGGCGCTGACAGTCGCCGCTGCCCTGTACTATTGGGTCAAGCGCAGGACGGATGCGTTCTCGCTCTTTCTGCTGTACTGGTGCGGCATGACGCTGCTCCTGTTTACAATTGCGAGCGAGAAGATGCCGTGGCTTCTGGTCAATATAACGCTCCCTCTCATAGTGCTCGGAGGTAAATTTCTGGGCGACTTGGCATCAGATATTGATTGGCGCAAAGTAATATCTCCTGAAGGGGCGCTCGTAATCCTCAGTGTGCCGGTATTAATGGCTGCAATTTACGCGCTGGCGCTTGCAGGTACCGGAGGCGACAGAAACGGCATCGCAGTCGCTAGCGTCGCAAGCGCATTGATTGCGGCGCTGGTAGCGCTCGGCATATATGTGGCACGTCGGATCGGAATTGCTCAGTTGGCGAAGATTGCCACAATTCCGGCGGTCGTGGTCCTCCTGCTATTGACTGTGCGAGCATCCACCACAGCAGCATACAATCATGGAGATGTCCCCGTTGAGATGCTGGTTTACACGCAGACCTCGCCGGACATACGCTCTCTGGCTGATGAATTCAGGCGCGCGGACGGCTACGATGGCGAAAATAACGGCATCTCAATCGATGTGGATGATACAAGCGGCTTCACCTGGCCTTGGGCGTGGTACCTGCGCGACAGCGGCAGATATTACGCAAGCTACAGAAATATCAATGGCGAAACTTTCAAAGACGAATCCCCAACGGCTGAAGCTCTTATCGTGCATTCCAGCAATCAAGAAGAGGTGGCGCCCTCGCTTCAAGGCATATACACAGACGGTCAGAGGATCAGGCATCGCTGGTGGTTTCCGGAGAGCACATATCGCAACCTCACATTTGATAGAATCGTGAACGGACTCATTGATCGCGAGGCTTGGCGCACCGTAATGGATTACTGGCTGTTCCGGGATGGTGTGCGCCATAACATAGGCAGCGAAGACGCCTATATCTATTTCTCGCCTGAATTTCCTCAGAACTTCAGGCCGATTGCATCGACCGAGTAACTTGCGCGACACAAGCATAAGTACATAAGATGGAGTGTGAAGAAATGAATGCAAATCCAGTCGAGGGATGGGCGGAAGTACGAGACCTCCGAATGAGATACCTTGACTGGGGTGGAGAAGGCACGCCCGTACTCGCCCTTCACGGTCTGGCTTCGTCCGCGCACTGGTATGACATTGTCGCACCTCTGCTGTGTGACCGGTTCCGCATCATTGCTCCCGATCAGCGCGGACACGGACAGACAACGCAGGCAGATGACGGTTATGATTGGCGCTCCGTCGCATCAGATGCGGTAGGGTTGCTGGATGCGCTTGAAATTGAAAAGGCTATCATTTTTGGACACTCCTGGGGAGGAAATGTGGCGGTCGCCACGGCGGCTCACCACCCGGAACGAGTTAGCGCCCTCGTCATGATCGACGGTGGATTCTTCAGTCCGCAGATGCTTCCCGGCGCGTCCTGGGAAGCCTTCAGTCAGCGACTCGCGCCCCGAGATGTATCCGGCACGCGCGCCGAGTTTCTGGCAAGAATGAGCGGACAGCTTGCCATGTGCTGGAATGACGAAGTGGAACGCATCGTGCAGACGATGGTCTATGAGCGCGAAGGACAGATTTACGATATTCTGCGCCCGGAAAATCAGGCTCAAGTCATACGATCTATGTGGGACGATCCCGCTTCAAATGCTTGGCCACGCATCGCATGCCCGTCATTGATCGTTCCGGCAGGTCCGTCGGCCGACCGCGCCAATACTGAATTTGCGCTCAATCGGAAGCGAATGGTTAATCTCGCCGCAGAAGGTATCCTGGATTGCCGTGTCAATTGGATACCGGAGACAATTCATGATATTGGATATCACAAGCCACAGGAACTGGCACAAGTGATTCTTAGATTCATAGAGAATGAGGCCGCTTGAAACAGGTAGAGCAGCGCTTTACCAAACAAGGTTGGGCGGCGTCCCTGTTGCATGAAATTCACGGATAGTTCGTACCGTTTCGTCGGCGATTGCGCGCTGCGCCTCTAACGTCTGTCCACCGATGTGATGTGTGCCGATAACGCCTTCCAGCGAAAATAATGGGTTCTCAATCGTACCGGTTCCTGAAGAAGGCTCGCCTTCGCACACATCAAGGCCGGCCTTGACACCTCGCTCCTGCGCAGCCCAAGCCAGTGCAGCCTCGTCCACCACTTCGGCGCGTGATGTGTTGATGAAGATCGATCCTTCGCGCATGGCGCCAAAGAATGTGCGTCCGACAAGCCCTCGGGTGTCTTCAGTCAATGCACATGCACGCTTAACACATCTGCGGCTTCGGCAACTTCGATTGCCGAACGGTTTATGGTTGACGCAGTGTGTGTGGAGTGTGGAGTGGAGATGACGGACTGTCGCCGGGCGAGTTGATGACGGCGTAGTCGTCCGGGTCTGAAAGCATCACGCCGTCCCTTATGTGATTCCCCCCGAAACTCTACGCCGCCTTTGGGACGGTTACAGGTGATTACTCGCCTTTACGCCATCCTACAATCTATTGTATTATGAACATGACATTTGTGTTCGTAATGGGCGCATCGGCCGCAATCTCAGGCGTTTACCCGGCGGTGTCAAAGTAGGCACACCAAAGTTGGTACGGAGGAGCAATGAGTCCCCGTTTGATGCGAAACAGCTTCATTTATCTGCTTATAACTGTTGCTGTCCTCGCCATTTTCTTCACCCTGTTCTCAGACACCCTCGGCGGTTCGCAGGAAATACCTGTAAGTGAGGTCATTTCACGATCCGTGCGCGGAGAAATCGAGCGCATCGAAGTGCGCGGCGATCGGCTCGCAGTCTTCACCACTTCCGGCGAGAGCTACTCGTCCCGCAAGGAAGAGGGCGCAAGCGTGCTAGACATGCTGGCGGCGTCCGGCGCTAGCCCGGGCACATCTCCCGTCAGGGTAGAGGTCAAAGGCACCGGCGGGCTGAGCAGCCTCTTCGGCATTCTCATCAACTTCCTGCCCCTTATCTTCTTTGGCGCGATACTCTTGTTTATGATGCGCCAAGCGCAGGGCAACAGCAACCAGACCTTCAGCTTCGGCAAGAGCCGCGCCCGCATGTTCGTGGGCAACAGCCCGGCCGTCAGCTTCGAAGATGTCGCAGGCGTCGAAGAGGCAAAGGAAGAGCTGCAAGAGGTCGTTGAATTTCTGAAAGTCCCCGAACGCTTCGTTAGCTTGGGTGCTAAGATACCAAAGGGAGTCCTTCTAATTGGTCCTCCCGGCACGGGTAAGACACTGCTCGCTCGTGCGGTGGCAGGTGAGGCGGGTGTGCCTTTCCTCTCCATCAGCGGCTCGGAGTTTGTTGAGATGTTCGTAGGCGTGGGCGCGAGCCGCGTGCGCGACCTGTTCGAGCAGGCAAAGCGCAACGCGCCCTGCATCGTATTCGTGGACGAAATCGACGCCGTAGGCAGGCATCGCGGCGCCGGGCTTGGCGGCGGACATGACGAACGCGAGCAGACCCTCAACCAGATTCTCGTTGAAATGGACGGCTTCGATGTCAATACCAACATCATAATCGTTGCCGCCACCAACCGCCCCGACATTCTGGACCCCGCGCTGCTGCGTCCCGGACGCTTCGACCGCCGCGTTGTACTCGACAACCCGGATGTGCGCGGGCGCGAGCAGATTCTAAAGGTCCACTCCAAGGGCAAGCCCCTCGCCGAAGACATCGACATGGAGCGCATCGCCAAGCAAACTATGGGCTTCAGTGGCGCGGACCTCGCCAATCTTGTCAACGAGTCCGCGATTCTGGCAGCGCGCCGCAGCAAGGTGACTATAACCAACGAAGAGTTTGCGGAATCCATCGACCGCGTGATTGCGGGTCCCGCCCGAAAGAGCCGCGTTGTCAATGAGCACGAAAAGGAAATCACCGCCTACCACGAGGCTGGGCACGCCCTCGTCGGATATATGCTTCCAAAGGCTGATATGCCTTACAAGGTCACAATCGTCGCCAGAGGCATGTCCGGTGGGCACACACGCTATCTGCCCGACGAAGACCGTAACCTTTGGACCAAGGGACAGTTTGAGGATATGATGGCTGCCGCTATGGGTGGGCGCGTCGCCGAGGAAATTATCTTCGAGGACGTGACTACGGGCGCCAGCAACGACCTTGAGCAGGCGACTAACATTGCCCGCACGATGGTCATGCGCTATGGCATGAGCAGTAAGCTGGGTCCCCGCACTTTCGGCAAGCGAGAAGAGCTTGTCTTCCTGGGCAGGGAAATATCAGAACAACCCGACTACAGCGACAAAATTGCGGAAGACATTGATGCAGAAGTGTACGGTTTGGTCGAAAACGCCTACTCAACCGCGACCAAAGTCATCACTGAAAACAGGGAACGGCTCTCCCAGCTCGCCAGGCACCTCATCGCGCATGAAACCGTCGAGGGCGACGAACTGAAAGAGATTCTCGACCCCGACACGGACAGTGCCGCACCCGCAGAAGCCGCCCCTGCCCCCGCATAACCCCTGATTCAAATAGTATCAGTCGGATTCGCACAGGCAAAAAAGAGGCGATTCATATATGAACCGCCTCTCCTCTTTCTTTCAAGACTGGGGCGCTTTGCTTAGGTAATCGTGCCTGATTGCCGACGCTCGTTGAATCCACCCGTAATCGCCTCACCCGCCCGCAGGCTCGCCTCCTCTATGAACCGCTGCAACTCTGCGATTCGTCCCACATCTACATCCTCCCCCGCATCTCGGCTGACGCGCAACTGCGCCAGCTCCTCCTTCGCATGAGCTATCTTCTCCGTGATGTTCAATGCCACCAGTTCCGTTTCAACCTGACTTCTCACGGCAGACAAGTGCTTCCGCTGTTCCTCCACGCTGTCCAGCCTCTCCTGGATCTCCCCCATCAGGTTCAGCGTCACTTCAAGTGGGTTCCCGCCCTGTATCGCGTAGCGGGGCGCCCGCTCCAATTGTCGCCTGAACTGACGCGCCAAAGCCTCTAACTCCTCATCTTTGGCTCGCACAGACGCCAGCAGCAGGCGCAAGTTAGAAATCGCCTGTTGCATCTGCGGCATTGTCATACAGCAACCTCACGCAATTCGCGCACGTGACAAATAGTCAGGAATTAGAGGGCGAACACACATCGGCAAGAAGCTAGTCTCCAATAGCCCTCAAACCGAATTATGCTTACGGAAACGACCTATTGCATTGTGTTAGGCGTTCACCGTGGCTTTCTTCGCCTTGGGCAGCACAGCCGAGATCGCGGCCAGCACTTCCTGAATCTCTTGCTCGGTCGTATAACCCAGGTGCCCAATGCGGAATATCTGACCCGCCAGCGAACCCTGACCGCCCGTGAGCACGACTCCGTGCTCGTCGCGCAGCGTTCCCACCAGCTTCACTCCGTCCACATTCTCCGGCACATTCACCGCCGTAACCGTGTCAGACGCCACGCTCTCATCCGGGAACAGACTCAGCCCGAGCTGCTTCACGCCGTCGCGCGTCAGCTTGCCTATTGTTGCGTGTCGTTCAAAGATGCTGCCCATGCCCTCGTCCAGGATGCGCTTCAACGCCACCTCCAGGGCGAACATAATCGATATAGCGGGCGTATAAGGCGGCTGCCCAATCTCGTAGTAGCGCTTGTACATCGCCATGTCGAAGTAATAGCGCGGCATCTTAGCCTCCGCATGCGCCTGCCAAGCTCGCTCGCTGAAGCTTATGAACGCCAAACCCGGGGGCAGCATCCACCCCTTCTGAGATGCGGTCGCCACTACATCGCAACCCCAGGCATCCGTGCTTATGGGTATTGAGCAAACGCTGCTGATGCCGTCAACAAGCAGCAACTTGTCGAATTCTCCCTTCACCACTGCTGCGATAGCCTGAAGGTCGTTCGTGACGCCCGTGGACGTCTCGTTATGCGTCACGAGCACCGCTTTCACATCCGGATTGTCGTGCAGCGTCTCCCTGATTTTGTCCGGGTCCGCCGCGCTTCCATAAGGGAAGTTCAGGCTGATGACTTCCGCGCCGAACAACTCCGCAATCTCGCCGAAGCGCTCTCCGAATACACCCACGCAGACGTTCACAGCCTTGTCACCAGGAGACAGCGTGTTCACTATCGCCGCTTCCATCGCCCCGGTTCCGGATGAGGTCATTATGTACAGGTCGTTCTCCGTCTCGAATACCTGCTTTACGCCCTCGGTAGTTCGATACAGCAAGTCTTTATATTCAGGACCTCGATGGTTGATCATCTGCCAAGACATCGACTCAAGGATGTCATCCGGCACAGGTATGGGGCCAGGTGTTCGCAGGTTCACTTTTCCGCTTCCTCCGTGTATTCGGTTTCCCGGGGCTTCACCCGATTCTTGCATTTTCAAGCGCTGGACTTTCACCGGTCGAGCCGGTGCGACAGGGCTTGCGAACAGTATTTGTTCGGGAACGTACCGACCAATTTTAACATACCCTTTAACACATACACATCAGTTTAGGATAAAATGAATACCTATGGACAAAGCGCATTCTTCGCAGATGTGGATTGCGCTTCGGCTGTCCTACATTCAGAGAAATTCATTTTCTCCGACAACAGGAAACACCATCCATGCCCATTGAATCGATCCGTCAGTGTTTATCTCGTGCTTCTATTCCGGCGGCGAGACGCCTTGCCGCAAAATGTCCTCCGGCGATGGGGTTACTTTCGCTGCTCTTAGTCTTCCTGCTCTCTCTGAACACCGTTCACGCTGCGCCTTTGCCGCAGTCCACACAGCTTCAAATTCGTATAGACAATATCAAGCTCAGAGACGACCTTGCCCTTGACGACAGGGCTCGCACCGCATTCGACAGGGGGGCTAGGCTAATTGCGCAAGTCGATCTTACCGACTTGCGGAACAAAAGCTCAGTTTCCGAAAATGACCCTGAACATAGGCTTCAATACGCCTTAAACTTCGCCATTAGGGACGTCAGAACGGGAATAATCTACGACAGCAGCCAAGATCCTCCGAATACCATGCATATGGATCTAACCCCTTCGGAGTCAGGAAGCGTAGAATTTGTCTGGAACGTACCCTACGACTTCCCTTCAGACGACTACATGTTTCGCGTCAATGTCAACCTTGCTGACGGCAGCAACACCGAAGCACATTTCTCCGAACAGGACATCCGTATCACAGATCGCTCAAAGTACATTTTCAGGGGAGAAGATAGGTTTAACTTCGCGAAAGTGTCAGCCGAAGAAACCCCCCGCACGGAGAGGATTCTTATCGCGCCCAGCAACCCTGACGCAGGTGATCTCGTCTGGCGCGTAACGTCTTGGCCTACTAAATGGCTGGAACTCATCGAGCCTATGACCGACCCTCTTGACCCTTCCAGATCCATCGAGGTAACCAATACAGGATTCTTACAGCTCCGCGTAAGTGGTTCCGCCCTTGTTGGCAACTTCAACGACCAGGTCATTATAACCTCAAACGCCGGACAGATAGCTTTCCCTGCGATTGCTAATATCAACAGGAACCCTGGTGGCGACATCGACAATTTTGACGTAAGCCCGCGACAGGTTAGGGCAGGTGAAGAGGTCAAGTTCGCCTATCAGATAGTTAACAACGGGCGCACCGACCTTCAATACAGAGTAACTTTCGTCGTGCGCGGGCCCTCTAACGCGATTGTGTACGACTCCAGCGTCTCCGATGAGGACGACTTTGCCGAGGTAGCCGACGGTCAGACTTCTGACACCCGCGAATTTGCATGGAAAGTTCCCTATGGCTCATTGAAAGGAGATTACAGGGTCGGGATCGAACTTCGCAACGCATATGAATTCGATGCTCGTCCATACGATTCCACAGACACCACAGATTCGGATGCGAAGGTCTTCAACGTTCTTGAAGGGGCGAAAATCGGCGTCTCTCCTTCGGAGTGGCAGTTTGGCTCAATCTCAGAAGAGGATGTCGAGCGGCAAACCGCAACTTTCACTGTAACTAATGTCGGCAGACCTACGCTTGAGTGGCAGATTACAATAGTCCCTGAATGGATCGAACTGGTAAACTTATCCCCTCAGACACAGCAGTCCGGCGAAGGTATAGTTGTGCTCGGACTGAAGGAAGACATTGCCCCGGGCATCTACTTCGATGTCCTTAAATTCGACTCTAACGGCGGCGAATTCGAAGCAGCGCTGGGTGTCAATATCAGATCGGGCGCCAAGCCAACTCCCACACGCACGCGCATGCCCACGCCCATACCTACGCCAACGCCTGAGCCGGAACCGACTACGGAACCAACCTCTACACCGATAGCCGAGCCTGAACCAACGGATACGCCCGTGCCTATACCCACGGCAACCCTTGCTCCCACACCAGAGCCAACCTCTACACCCAGGCCAGAGCCAACGCAGGCTAATACGCCCACGCCTGAACCTGAGCCAGCGGCAACGGATACTCCTGTGCCCGAACCAACCGCTGTACCAGTCGCCCAGC
>JAGGDZ010000426.1 GCA_024648655.1 Chloroflexota bacterium
CTGTTGATGGCGGCTTTGCGGCGAGCGCCAGCAAGGTCAGCAATATCTGGATCGTGAATACCAAAGAACTTGACCTCTTCAGGTTGCACTTGTTCCCACGGCGGATTGCCCAGTACGACGTCGAAGCCGCCATTCTCGAACACTTCGGGGAACTCCAGATGCCAGTGGAAGAACTGCCGATGCTCGGCAATTTCGACCGCCTTGCCGATAAGGGTAGGATGCGCCGAGTTGGAGAGTATGTGCCGATTGAGGTCGCCTGTGGTGGGGACTTTGTGGGCGTCGGGATGCTTTGGCATGAAGAATGGCGCAGTCCACAGGTCGCACGCCGTCTTCTGCCGCCACCAGTTGGAGCCAAGCCCGCGCATGTTCTCGAAGCTCGCCTTCTTGTGTTGAATATCCTTTACGGAGTTCTCTGCAAGCCTGCCGAGCGAGATGAAGTCGGCGGCGAGGCTGTCAGACGCGTCATCACCCAGCGCAATCTGCATGCCCTCACTACTATCACTGCGAAGCTCGGCGCGGTTGCGCTTGCGCAATGCGGCGGCGGTGGGCTTGTCATCGCCCGTAACTGCTTTGTAGGCGTCGTTGGGTATGCCGGCGCGAAGCGCTTCCTCATCCATAACACCGACAAGGCTGTCGGCGCATCGGATGTGGTGGTCGAGGAAGCTGAGCGGCTTGCCTGCGGCGTGGCTTTCGATCCACAGCGCGACCTTGCACAGGTCCACGGCGAGCGGGTTCTTGTCCACGCCGTAGATGCAGTGGCGGATGGTGTCGCGCATGGCTTCGCGGTATGCCTCGGGCGAGGGTTCGGCTTCGCCTGTACGCAGGCGTGCGACTTCGGTTGCGATGCGCCGCGCCGCCGCAAGCAGGAAGTGTCCTGAGCCTGCCGCCGGATCGCAGACCTTCAGCGTCAGTAGCGCGCTCGTCTTGTCCTCATCGGACCTGACTGACGCCATGCGTTCGCGCATCACCGGAACGAGAGCGCTTTCGATAAGTTCGTTCACAAGCTCAGGCGGCGTGTAGTACGAGCCAGTCTGCTTGCGCTCGGAGCCTGCAACTAGATCGAAGCCGGGTATGCCATTGATGGTGAATTTGGGCTTGAATTCGAGCAGACTCTCATAGACGGAGCCGAACTCTTCGACGTCGATGTCGGCGTAGTTGACGCGGCGACGGACACTGGAGCGAATCTGCCGCCTGCCCCGCCGTCTTGCAGGTTCGCCTTCGTCCAAGAATGTGGAGAGGTCGCGCATGGCGCGCAGCAGGATGTGGTTGGCGCATGCGGCGCTTTCGAGGTCGGCGCATGCGCTCTCCGAGAATAGTTCGCCGTCGAGTGCCTGCATGCCGAAGGTGATTGCGTTATCATCGGTGCGGAAGATGAGGAAGGTCTGCTTCAGCCCTTCCCAGAGGTCTCGGTGTCCGTCGTCCGTAATCTGCCTGTCAGCGCGGGAGCGGAGCTGGGAGACGGAGTAGTAGCGCTCGTAGATGTCATACAGCCGCCGTTCATAGTCGGTCGTCCCGGCGAGCAGCCCACGCTCTTCCGCGACCATGAGGAACAGCAACCGATAGACGAGGCGCAGAAGCTGGCGGTAGTATTCATCCGCGCTCAAGCCCGATAGACCGGATGAGCCGCCGATTGCGATGCGCTGCCGGAGAGAGTCGCTGCCTTCGTGCTGCAAGAAGCCGTTGCCGAGTGTTCGCAGAGCACGTTCCACGCCGTCCCGCAGACGATCGCGCACGCGGCTGTGGCTGTCCAGCCCGTCCTGATAGTAACATTCGAGCAGGCACTCGTCGGGCGGCTGTCCGTCGGCAGGCAGGCGCGTGCGGTGCAGCAGGCGATACATCTGCGTGAATGCAGCGTACTGGTTGCCCTCGATGATGCTCTTGATGTCGAATTCGATGTAAGTCGGGCGTGTGAAGAGCGTGGAGTCGCGCAGCAGGCGGAGCTTGTCGCCGTTGGTTACGATGCCCCAGAGCGCGTCCGAATTGTTGAGGTAGTCTTGCACAAGCGCGTGAGGGCTGCGACGATCCCTCTCGCTGCGCCTGTCTAGTTCTTGGTCGCTGCTGACGACATGAAATGGCGGCGCGTCATCCGCTTGGCCTGCGGTAGCGTATATCTGGTATCGTCGCTCTCCGGCTTGCAGTGGGGAGCCTGCCCTATGTAGTTCGTCGTACCCCAGTTCGTCGGCGAGGTTCGCCATCCAACGCTGCCGTGTGATGCGCGTTCTGGCAGCGGCGTCAGTCGAGCGCTCCAGCCCGCGTCTGTACGACTCCCAGTGCTTGCGGACGCCGGAGAAGGCGGACTCCATCGCTGTCATCAGCCGGGCGGAGCCTTCTACCTGAAAGTCTTTCGCTTGCTGTCCTTGCGTGTCGCCGGTAGAAATCTGTTCGAGCAGGTCGGACGGAAGCAGCCCGCCCTCGACATTGATTGAATTGTCTGCCATAACTACTCTCCTGGAACCAGCACAAAGCAGCCGATGATGTCGGGCGGGTTCGCGCTGATGTCGATAGGCTTGCCACCTGTCGTGGCTATGCGAACTCTTTCATGCGCCGCCTGTATTGCAGCTTTGCGCCGCTCGATTATTGTAGCAGCCCAGTCCTGTTGTCTCTTCATTGCGGCGAGCATCTGCTCCACATGGCGGCTCTGCTCTTCGGGCGACATGTTGCCGCTAGGCTTGGCGTCGGTCAGAAGGGAGAGAGCGGTTTCAATGAGAGCCTCGCCGCCTGTGTCCACTTGGTAGAGTTCCAGCCACTCGGCTTTCCCGGACCTGCGCTCGAAAGCCGCCGTTACGACTTCTTCGGCGTA
>JAGGDZ010000056.1 GCA_024648655.1 Chloroflexota bacterium
TATTCTAGCGGTGAAGCAGGATGTCGCCTCTGTCGTCCAGGGATACGGGGAATGTGCGCAATGAAGTGCAGTCATTTCCCATCGGCTCGCCGGTTGCAAGATCAAACCTGTATGCATGAAGCGGACAGACTATCTGCGTCCCGCCAATGATGCCGTCGGCAAGCGGTCCCTCACGGTGCGGGCACGCGGCCTGGGTCGCGTAGAGTTCGCCCTGCCGCGTGCGGAACACCGCAATTCGCGTCCCTTCTACCTCGAACACGCGCCCTTCCCCCAGCGGTATCTGCTCCACCGGTCCAAGACTACACGGCGTTCCTCCCACCGCCTCCACGACGCTCTTCACTTCAATTCCTACCATTGATTTAGCTCCCTGCTGCAACGCTGACGAACTGGTTCGGATGGACCGGAATGTCTGCTTCCTGCCATGGGTCATTGTACGCGTCCACCGACGCCTGGATATCGGCGTCTAGCCGCTCGCAGATCCCTTCGCTATCGTCAAGTAGCACGCTTCTTATGTGCTCGATGCCCACGCGCTCCACGAATCCATAAGTGCGCTCAAGGTACTTCGCGTTCTCCCGATAATACTGCATGAACCGCCCCATGAATTTCAGCACGTCGTCATGGCTGTCCACAATGCAAAGCACGTCGCCCTTTCGCACCCGTGATCCCCCAGCGCCGCCGATGTAAATTTCCCACTTCCCACCCTCAATGGCGACCACGCCCAGGTCTTTCGTCGTGGACTCCGCGCAGTTGCGCGGGCAGCCCGACGCCGCCATCTTCATCTTGTGCGGCGACTCCACCCCCTGGAACCGCTTCTCGATCTCGATGCCGAGCTTCACACTGTCCCCGACACCGTAACGGCAGAAGTCGGTGCCCACGCAGGTCTTGCAGGTGCGGAACGCCTTTGTGTAGGCATGGCCGGACGGCATCTTCAACTCCCGCCAGACATCAGGAAGATGTGCCTTCGGTATGCCCAGCAGGTCGATGCGCTGACCACCTGTTATCTTCACCATCTTGGCTTCATACTTCTCCGCCACATCTGCCAGCCGCCGCAACTCGTCCGGGGAGGTAACGCCGCCGTATATGCGCGGCACTACGCTGAAGGTGCCATCCCGCTGAATGTTCGCATGCACACGGTCATTGATGAAGCGCGCGTCACGCTCGTCCTCGTATTCGTCCGTCCATATCGTCTTTAGCAGCGACGCCAGGCCCATCTTGCTCGCCGCATCCTCCTTGCCGCCCGCCAGCGTCTCCAGGACTGCCGAAACGCTCCGAAGCCCTTGCAGTCTGATCGCGGCTGTAAGCTCCGGCTTCGTCATAGGAATCGCCGGCACATAGTAGTGCTCAAAGGGGTCTTCGGCTACCAGACCTCCCGCCGCGAGTTCCAGCACCGCCTGCACCTGAGGAATGCAGGAACCGCACCCTGTGCCCGCCTTCGTCGCGTCGCACACAGCCTTCAGGCTGCGGCAGCCTCCATCCACCGCGGCGATGATCTTTCCCTTCGACACGCCGTTGCAGTTGCAGACCTGCGCGTCGTCAGGCAGATCTTCCACATCCAACGCGGACTCGCTATCCGCCGACAGCGGGAACAGCAATTCCGCGCGATTCTGTGGCAGTACCTCGCCGCGGTCGAACGCCTGCAAGAGGCGTGGCGCAGTGAACCCGTCACCCAGCAGTATCGCTCCGGCGAGCTTGCCGTCGCGGATTATCACCTTCTTATAGACGCCACGATTCGGCTCAACGTAGGACACTACTTCGTCGTCATCACTCATCGGTTCCTTATCGCCCGCCACGGCAAGCTCGACGCCCATCACCTTCAGCTTCGTCGAAGTCCTGGAACCCGTATAGGTAGATACGGACTTCTCCACGGTAAGCCTCTCGGCGAGGGTCTTGGCCTGCTCCCACAGCGGCGCGACCAGCCCGTAGGTCTTGTTGCGGTGCTCAGCGCATTCCCCGATCGCGTAGATGTCGCGGTCGTTGCGGCACGACAGATCGTCGTTAACCAGTATGCCACGCCGTATGTTCAGCCCTGCCATCCGCGCCAGGTCGATGTTCGGCCGGATACCCGCCGAGATCACCAGCATCTCGCAGTCGAGCGAGCCGCCGTCGCGGAAGCCGACCCCCGTGACTTTGCCGTTGCCGTATATGGTGGTGGTCATCTTTTCGAGGTGGAAGCGCACGCCCATATCTTCGAGCAACACCTTCAACATATCCCCGGAAGAGGTGTCAAGTTGCTGGTCCATTATGCAGGAGGTCAGATGCACCACGTCCACATCCAGCCCGCGGTTCATAAGCCCACGAGCCGCTTCCAGTCCCAGCAGGCCGCCACCGATAACGGTTGCCCTGCCCGCTTCCGAGGCGTACTCCACCATCTCGGTGCAGTCGTCCAGCGTGCGGAAAGGGAAAATACCGTCCCGGAATGCGCCGTCGTCCTGGTACAGCCCGTCCATCAAAGGTATGAACGGAGAACTGCCGGTGGCGATCACCAGCTTGTCGTATGGCACGAGAAGCCCACCCGCGCCGTAAGCGGTCTTCGATTTTCGATCGATGCCTATGACGCGCACGCCCGCGTGCAGAGTGATGTC
>JAGGDZ010000087.1 GCA_024648655.1 Chloroflexota bacterium
GAGTTCTGGAAACGATATGGAAGGGGTTTGTGTTGACGGTGTGGCTGAGTGTGGTTATGATTGGTGGGAGAAACACGACTGACGTAGTATTTGAGTGAATTGGAGAGTGGGCCATGCCATTCAGAATTGGGCCTGTGGAACTGGTTCTTATTATTGTGGTCCTGATGCTGATATTCGGAGTCGGCAAGTTGCCGCAGGTCGGGGAGGCGATGGGCAAGGCTGTACGGCAGTTCCGGAAGACTCAGGAATCGAGCTTTGAGGGAGATGCCACTGAGGACGAAAAGGCGAAGACCGGCAAAGCGGGTTAGGGTGTTCATTTAGCCTTAGACCAAGAGTTGAAATGAAGAGAGCCTGAGACATTTGCCTCAGGCTCTCGTGCATGAATGGGACGTTGCACAGTCGTTATTCTAGCTGAATTCGTTGGCGCGCTGGCGGTTGCGCTGTCTTGCGCCAATCTTGGCGAGCCAGATGCCGACTTCATAGAGGACGATAATGGGGAGGGCTACGAGGGTCTGGTTTATAGGGTCGAAGGTGGGTGTGATTAGCGCGCCGAGGATGAATGCGACGACGATGGCGTAGCGGCGCTGTCTGCCGAGCTGCCTAGGAGAAACGATGCCGATGCGGGATAGGAAGAAGAGGACTATGGGTGTCTCGAATACCACGCCCATCCAAAGCAGGAGTGACATCATCAGGCTGACGTAGTTGCCGATGCGGATGTAGGGGGTGGCGATGTCGCTGCCGAAGCTGAGCAGAAAATGCACTGCCGGCGGAAACAGGATGCGATAGCCGAATGCCGCGCCGAGGATGAAGGCGAAGATGACCGCCGGAATCAGCAGATAGAGATAGCGGCGCTCGGACGGGTTGAGACCCGGCGCGACGAACAGGACCATCTGGAACAGCACGAAAGGCAGGGCGGCGAAGAATCCTACAAGCAGGGATGCCTTCATCGCGGTGCTGATGAACTCCGTGAGGTCTGTGTAGATTGGCTTGCCACTGGGGATGTCAGTGAAGCCCTGAGCAGGCTGCATGAGCAGATAGAGGATTTGTTCGTGGAAAACGAAGGCGATGACCGTGGTGATGAGGACGGCAATGGCGGAGTACATCACGCGGCGGCGAAGCTCGGTGATATGGTCCTGGAAAGTCATGCCGTTGTCGGAACTCATGCGCTTTCCTCTTTGCGAGGAGAAGGTTTGTCTTCGGATGAAGAGTGCAAGTCGTCAGCCGATGGATTGTTGACGGAGGCGGTGCGTTCAGAGTCGCGCGGAGATTCCTGATTCTCGACCGGTCGAGGACGAAACGGAGTCGGATGGTCCTGGTCGAGAGATGTCTCGGATGCGTCGTCCTGCGTACTGTTCTGAGTCGGTGGGCGTCTCGAAGCCAGTGGATCGCCGATGTTGGTGAGATCCTCCATTTCCGCCTGAACGGTTGAACCCATGCGCCGGAGTTCACCGGTCCATTTGCCGAGCGTTCGGGCGACGTCAATCATGCGCTCCGGGCCCAGGAAGATGAAGGCGACGAGCAGGATGATAAGGATTTCGAACGTACCCATGCCGAGGAAGGTCATCGGCGATTGCCCCCCTTCAGTCCAGCGGTTATCTCAGACCAGTAGTCGCAGTCGGGGCAACCGGGCGGGATGCGCCAGCTATGCCTGAACGTAGTGGGGACACCGATGCGATGCAGCAGGGTCAGGACGTCGCAGATTGGGAGTCCAATGACATTAGGATAGCAGCCTTCTATCTGGGTCGCGGGCCTGAATGTTTCGTCCTGCGCGGCGTAAGCGCCTGCCTTATCGAAGGGTTCCCCGGATTCGACGTAGGCGGCGATCTCATCATCGGAGTATTCGCGCATATAGACCTTGCTTGCCTTCGCGGAGGTGGAGCAGATGCCGGTCGCGGTGTCCATCATGGCGATGCCGGTGATGACCTCGTGAGGGCGTCCTCGCAAGCGGTCAAGCATTGTGACGGCTTCCCGGGCATTCGCGGGCTTGCCGAGTATGTCGTTGTCGATTACGACGGAGGTGTCGGCGCCTAGAACGATGTCGTTCTCGGTGAGGTTGAGAGCGCACTTTGCCTTGTAGAGCGCAAGGCGCTGAACGTAGAGACGCGGGGATTCGCCTTGATCCGGCTCCGGCTCATTGTCACCACTGCCGACGATGCGTATCGGAATCTGGATTGCCTTGATGAGATTTCGGCGGCGAGGTGAACCCGACGCCAGAATTAGGCGCCTGCGGCGTGGAGGGCTGCCCTTGGGATAGTGGTGTGGCATGCAACTATTTTACACCAAATGAGGTGATGGTGATGGTTCGACAGGGACTTTGCGAAGGAAATACGGGAACGAAAGGCTCTCAATCGCAGGCAGGGACAAGGGTTGCGACACATTCGGTGTGGTAGGTCTGGGAGAACATGTCCATCGGTTCGACAGAGGTTATGGTGAAACCACCTTGTGCCAGGTATGCGAGATCGCGGGCGAGAGTGTGAGGGTCGCAGGATACATAGACGGCGCGTGCAGGCTTTCGGCGAATGAGCGCGTCGAGCGTGGCAGGGTGGCAGCCCACGCGAGGTGGGTCTAGTATGACGGCGTCGGGCGGTTCTGAGAGAGAGTCGAGGTAGTCTTCGGTCCTGCTGCAAACGAATTCTAGGTTGTCGATGCCTTCGATATTCACTGCTGCGTCTTTGACGGCCGCCGAGGACTCTTCTATGGCGATGACCCGGCGGGCGTGGTCGGCGAGGATGACGGCGAACGTGCCTACGCCGGCGTAGGCGTCAACGAGCAGCTCTGCGCCGGTGAGTTGGAGCCGCTCCGCCACGAGTGTGGCGAGACGCTCTGCCTGCGGGGTGTTGACCTGCGCGAAGGAGGGCGACGCGATGCGTAGGCGGTGGTTGTGCAATTGTTCCCAGTAGTGGGTCTGTCCGGTGGGCAAGGGGATGTCGGGGCTGTGCATAGTGGGCTGGATGAGCCAGTCGCCGGTGTTAACGCCGTAGCGGACGGAGAGTTGGGTGGTTTCCGCAGCGTTGCCTTGTAGGGCGCGCAAGGCTCTGTTAATCCAGGGGTGCATGAGGGCGCAGTCATCGACCTTGACGAGGCGGCGCGTGACGCGGTTGATGAAGCCGAGCATACCTGATTCGCGAACGGTGAAGCGCGCGTGGTTACGGTAGCCGAACATCTGTTGGCTCGGGATGGTGGGGGATATTTTCGTGCCGCGCAGTTCGTCGTACTTAGAGAACGCATCTCTTACGCGGTCGCGCTTGAGTCGAAGCTGATGGTCGTAGGTTATGTGTTGCCACTGGCAGCCTGTGCAGGCGGTGAAGTAGGCGCAAGGAGGCGATATGCGATGGGGCGAGGGGGTGATGACTTCG
>JAGGDZ010000372.1 GCA_024648655.1 Chloroflexota bacterium
CGCCCATGGGCCCAGCACGATTGCCGCGAGTGCACCGCCTACAAGGTGGCCCGAAGTGCCGCCCGCGACCGGGAAATTGAGCATCTGCGCCGCGAAGATGAACGCAGCCATCACTCCCATCATTGGGACAATCCGCTCATTCAGGCTCTTGTTCGTCTGCCTGATCGCGATCCCTATGAAAACTGCGGCGAGCGCATATCCTGCAATAGCGACCGGCAGGCTGAAGAATCCGTCAGGCGCGTGCAGGGGCAACGGGATACTACCGTCCACGATGGGCAGACTAATACTCAATGTCATCTTGAAAGGCCCTCGTTAAGCAAGAATAGGTCGCTTCGATACATTCGATTCTAGTGTCGCCGAGTTGCAATTGTCAATAGTTGCAATAACTAATTGACGGCATCTGCGACATAAAGCATGTTAGCGACATTCAGCAGCGGTGAAAAGGACGGAATGGTACACTCTGGGTGATCATTCGATCGGAGGTTGCCCAGCATACCCTCCTCGCTATCAGAAATACTTGGGACATAACGCCGTGAGAGCATCCGACGGCGCACAGAGAAAAAGACGCGGCATATTCTACGGCTGGTGGATTGTGATCGCCGGCGGTCTTGGCATGTCCATCACTGCGGGCATAAACTTCCACGGCTTCAGCAACTTCATAATCCCACTCACCAGCGAATTTAGCTGGAACCGCACCACAATATCCGGTGTATTCTCGCTCGCCCGTATGGAATCCGGCCTGCTGGGTCCCCTTGAGGGCTGGCTGGTTGATCGCGTGGGTCCACGCCGCCTGATGCTTGTCGGCGTCCCGTTGATGGGCATCGGCTATATGCTAATGAGCCGAGTTGATTCGCTGGCAGCGTTCTTTTTCGTGTACATATTTGCCATCACACTCGGCAATAGCCTCGGCATGAGCACTCCAATGGCAGCGTCAGTAGCCAACTGGTTCAATAGGAAGCGCGGTCTTGCGTTCGGCATAATGTGGTCCGGAGTCGGGCTTGGCGGCATCTTCGTTCCTGCCGTTGGCTGGCTGATAGCCATTTACGACTGGCGAATTGCATCCATCATCATCGGAGTGTTCATAATCGTGATGGGAGTTCCAATCGCCGCGCTGATGAGACACAGACCCGAACCATACGGCTACATGCCGGACGGCGTAGAGTCGGATGGAAGCGATGGGACGGGCGTGTCGAGCAGGCGACGACAGCCGGACCTGTCGCAAGACTTCACTGCGAGAGAGGCCTTGATGACATCGAGCTTCTGGTATCTCACGCTATCTATTGCAGCACGTTCGCTAGTCAGCGGTGGCGTAGGTCTGCACCTCGTTCCGTACTTTGTGGACCTGGGCGCATCAGATGTATTCGCGGCGACTCTCGCCGGCGCGGTGGGCGTCCTGAGCATACCGGGAAGGTTCGGGCTAAGCGCAGTCAGCGACTACATCAACCGTCGCTATGTCATGGCTGCATCGCTCTTCCTGATGACCATAGCTATCGTCTTCATGGCGCGCGCTACCAGTGTAACGCAGGTGATCCCGTTCCTTGTCCTGTATGCGGCGTCGCAGGGCGGCATATCAGTCATACCGCAGTCGCTCATCGCGGAGTATTTCGGACGCAGGGCTTATGCTACGATACAGGGCTTTCGCAGCACCATTCAGATGGTCGGCATCATAATTGGCCCACTCATTTCCGGCTACGTCTTCGACACCACCGGCAGCTACGAGTGGGCGTTCCTAGGGTTTGGTGCAGCGACGCTGGTATCGCTCGGGCTGGTGCTGATGATGAGAGCGCCTGTGCGCCCTAAGCGTGCGCAGCGGCGCGCTTAACCCCGCCTCCGATGTTGTCTGTGGACATTCCTGAAATTCAGAGCGGTTCGCGTTAGATTAGGGCTGAGAA
>JAGGDZ010000405.1 GCA_024648655.1 Chloroflexota bacterium
GCATCGAACGCCTGACGGCATACCAGCTCTGCTCGCAGGTCGCGCGCGTGCGACTCGCCAATATGGTGGACATCCTCTACTCTGTCGTGGCAAAGTTTCCCAAGCGCTACCTTCCTCGAAGTTAAGCAATGACAACGCCAGACTTTCAGCCCACTGACGAATTCTTCGACGCCGATGGCGTGCGCCTGCACTACGCCGACTGGCGCCCGCTCGCTTCCGATGAGCTGCCCGACATTCCGCCCGACACTCCGACGGTCGTGCTGCTGCACGGCTTGCAGGACTGCGCCCGAAGCTGGGATATTTTTGCGGCGGCGATGTGCTCGGAGTACCGCGTGATCGCGCTGGACAGCCGCGGGCATGGCGACAGCGCGCATGCGACGCCATCCACCTACGGTTTCCAAGACTACATCTTCGACCTCGAAGCGCTTGTGGCGTACTTGGGGCTGAGCGACTTCATACTGGTGGGTCATTCTGCCGGCGCGCGCTACGCCTTTGTCTTCGCCGCCGAGCATCCCGAACTCGTCCGAGCGCTGGTCGTGGTGGACATCGATCCCGATGCTGTCAACCCTGACTCGCAGGGCATGTTCGCGCGCTACAACACCGAATCTGACGAATGGGACTCGCTCGACGCCGTTGTGGAAAGGCTGCGCGACCGCCAGTCGCAATCCACGGACGAGATGCTGCTGCATCAGGCAGAGGTAATGACCCGACAACTCCCGGACGGCAGGCGCGCATGGAAGCGCGACCGTCGATTGCTCGCCGTGTATGAGCGCCCGGACCTATGGGAAGAGTGGAGCCGTCTCGCCGTGCCCACCCTCATCGTGCGCGGACGGCAGAGCAGCCTGCTGAAGCATGAGGTTGCGGTGCGGATGCGCGAGGTGATAGCGGATGGCGCACCCCTGGCGCGGCTCGCGGAGCTGGAGGGCGGCGGGCACTGGTTCTATCAGGAGTTTCCGGGTGCGTTCGAGGCGACGGTGCGCTGGTTCTTGGCTGCTGCTGATGCGGATGCAGGGAATGGTGGGAACGAGTAGCAGACGGTTTGTCTATTCGGCTTCGTCCCATTCACCGTCGCCTAGTATTGCTTGCGCGCGTTTAAGATTAGGCTCGTAGATCATGACACGATGCGGGATGAACGGCGTCACCCCATAGATGGTATATCCGTAGCCCACGGGTTGAACATAAGCTCCGACGCCGTTCTCTCGCAGAAGTTGCGCCGTCATTTGCGCTTCCATCTCATTGGGATGGGTAGCAAGCTCAATAAACGCGTCGTTGTCAGGCATGTTACTCAGCCTCGCTAATCCTCATCATATGCTCCGTTTCAGGCATCAAGATCGATATAAGATTTTCGGACGGTAATCTACCTTCAATCTACCTTCCGATGTATCGCGGCTTGCGCTTCTCCACGAAAGCCCGCACGCCCTCCTTGTGGTCTGCCGTGCGTCGAGCGATGTTCTGCGCCGGACCCGCGAGCTTCAAGCTTTCCTCCAGGTCGGTGTGCAGCGATTTCTGCACGAGACGCTTTATCATCGCCATCGAGTATGTCGGCCCGTCCGCGATGCGCTGCGCCAGTTCCAGCGTCGTCTCAAGCAGTTCGTCATGAGGAACAACCTTGCTCACCATGCCAAGGCGATACGCTTCGTCTGCGCTAACGATGTCACCTGTGTACTGCAGGATGAAGGTGTTGCTGATGCCAATCATTCGCGGCAATTGCCAGCATGAGCCGTCCGCCGGAATCAACCCCCGCCTGATGAAAGTCTCCGAAAATCGCGAATTCTCGGAAGCGATGCGAATGTCGCACGACAGAGCGATGCCCATGCCCAGCCCCATCGCATAACCATTCACGGCGGCGATGGTGGGTTTCTGCATATTGTGCAGTGTGAGCGGAAGAAAGCGCACGCCGTCCATGTAACTCTCGCCGGAGGCGGCAGCCTCCCACTGCTCGTCAAGGTACTCCCAGGGTGCCAGACCTTCAGGGATTGGCGATTCGTCCCGCTCCTCGTTCGCTTCGTTCATGCGCTTGACATTCGCCCCGGAGCAGAACGAAGGGTCGCGCCCCGTAAGGACGAGAGCGCGCAAAGTGGAGGACGATTCCAGCCGCTCAATCTCTGCGTTGATCTCCGCTGCCATTTCGTCGCCGATTGCGTTGCGCGTTGGTGCGTCGTCCATCGTGATGACCAGAACGCCGCCCACTTCTTGGGTATCGATGTACTCGTAATTCATTCTCTTTTCCTCAATATGTGAAAATCTTTATGTGAAAATCACTTTCTTCCCCTTCGATGGAGGAAGGTTAGAGCCTGCCCTGCCCTGCCGAAGGGCTTGGGGTGAGGGCGTCTTCGCTATGACATCCAGTTAGCTTTCAATCTTCGACTTCAGGCAGTTGAAGAACTGGTTCATCAGCATACGAGAGGCGTTGCCCATCAGCCTCTGCCCCACGCGAGCCACCACGCCGGTTACCTGCGCGTCCCCTTCGACGCTTACCTGTGTGCCGCCGTCGATGTCCGCGAAGCTCAGCACCCCTTCACCGCGCACGCTGCCGCCTCTGCCCCTTCCTTGCACAACCATTCTGTAAGATTCGAGGCGCTGTCTATCGGCAATGGTCACGCTTCCGCTATAATTGCCGCGCACTGCTGCCACGCCGACCCGCATCTTCACATTGTACGTGTCCTCGTCCACCGGCTCGAAGCCCTCGCATCCGGGTATGCATCCCGCGAGCGTCTCAGGTGACATCAGCATGTCCCATACCTTCTCGCGCTCGGCTTTAATCGTGAATGTGCCTTCTACCTTCAATCGGGAACTCCTCTCGTATCACGGGATTCGGTTGCTATCGACGATTTCACCCCATATGTGGGATGAGGAACTGAATCGAAAAGTTCAGCCAAGCCAGTCGCTGGCGATGACGGCAATCAACAACCCTATCAGTGAGCCGATCAACCAGTTAACCTTGGCGTCTAATCGCGCAAAGCCGTCGCATGTTTCCTTCAACGTTTCGCGCCGCCATTCTTGTTCGTTATCAAGCCTTTGTTCCAGCCGCGCTATGCGTTCCTCATTAATAGCAATAGCGGTGGACATGTTTCGATCATTCCCCCCACCTTCAGTCATTGTTCCTCCTGTCCACGCAGCGCTATTCTAGCACACGGCGGCATGTAGCCCCATGTAGCCCATTGAGGTTTATCCTGTTATAATCGCGCCAAATTCGCAGGGGCGACGGGAGTAGCCCCGCTTACATAAGTGTGTAGTCTGGGAGGCATCACACTTATTGTTGGAAAATGGCTCTGATCTTATTCTATTGGGAGGATTCGTATGGGTCAGTCAATTACCGTAACGGTCAATGGCACATCACATACCGGCGAAGTGGAGCCTCGACTGCTCCTTGCACAATATCTGCGCGAGACGCTCAACATGACGGGCACGCACATCGGCTGCGACACTAGCAACTGCGGCGCTTGCACTGTCATCCTCAACGGCAACGCGGTCAAGTCCTGCACCGTGTTTGCTGTGCAGGCGGACGGCGGCAAGGTTACGACCGTCGAGGGCCTTGCAACGAACGGTGAGCTTCACGCCGTTCAGGAAGGCTTCTGGGAGAAGCACGGCCTCCAGTGCGGCTTCTGCACTCCGGGCATGATAATGATGTCCTATGACCTATTGTCGAAGAACCCCAGCCCGTCAGAGGAGGAGATTCGCGAAGGTCTCGCAGGCAACCTGTGTCGCTGCACCGGCTACCACAATATCGTCAGCGCCGTCCAGTACGCCGCCGAAAAAATGTCGGGATAGTAATTGCTCAGCCCATCGGTTGCGCCGTCCGTCGGCCCCTCCACGCAGAGGGGCTGGCATAGGAGCGCAGCTGACTAACTGACCGAATGACCCGACGCACTGATAGACTGAAATACTAGGAGGCTGAAGTATGGTTACAAGTGCATTCGCATATCATGCGCCAACGAGCGTTTCGGAAGCAGCACGGTTGCTGGCTGAACACGGCGACGAAGCAAAGCTTCTTGCAGGCGGCCACAGCCTGATTCCCCTAATGAAGCTCCGCCTTTCCGAGCCGAGCATACTTATAGACCTCGGCAAGATTGAGGGCATGTCGTACATCCGTGAGGCGGACGGCGGCGGATTGGCAATAGGTGCTATGACGACCTACGCTGACTTGCAATCGTCCGGCTTGGTTCAGAGTAGCGCGCCGGTCCTGGCTGATGCGGCAGGGCAGGTGGCAGACCAGCAGGTCCGCAACATGGGTACACTTGGCGGTTCGCTCGCTCACGCCGACCCTGCAGGGGACATGCCGGCAGTCGCCATCGCGCTCAACGCCGAACTGGTTACAAGTTCGACCGGAGGCCATCGAACCGTCAGCATCGACGACTTCTTCGTTGACCTGCTTACCACCTCACTCGAACCTAACGAAATACTCAATGAGATTCGTATCCCAGCTCTCGCGGCGGGCAGCGGCTCTGCCTATGCCAAGTTCGGCAACAAGGCATCGCACTATGCCATCGTAGGCGTGGCTGCGGTTGTCACAGTGGACGGAAGCGGCAACTGTTCCGGCGCCAGTGTCGGCGTTACGGGCGCCGGTCCGACTGCGGTGCGCGCCGGCGATGCGGAAGCCGCTCTCGTGGGTAGCAGCCTTGATGACGATGCGGTCAACGCGGCGGCAGGCGCGGCAGGCAGTGGCATCGAATTTAACGAGGACGTGCATGCATCCGCAGACTTCCGCGCGCACCTGACTTCCGTGTACGCGAGGCGCGCCATCCGCGCTGCCATCGCCAACGCCGGATAAAGCTGGAAATGGGAATCATGCCCCTGCTTTACATCGTTCTGTAACGACAAGCAGGGGCAACCTGTGTATGAGGAGCGCTTGCCAAGTGGAAGTGTGCTAGAAGGTATCTGTGAGAACGTCGTACTCTACATGGCAACCGATATACTTCGGATTATTCAGCATCACGGTCGTCGTCAGCGTCATTATAGCTTGGCTGTCCAACGGATGCCCTCAATGTGCTAACTGGTGGGATGTCGTTGCCGAGGGCGGAACGAAAGGCGCTGTCTATGGTACGATATTAGTTAGCCTGATTGAGGTGACACGCATAATGATCATACTACCGGCAGATTACCTTTCCCAAAAGTTCGTAGAGCCTCTGAAAGAGCGCCAAAGGAAAGAAGGACGTGCGGAAGGACGTGCGGAAGGACGCACGGAAGGACGCGCAGAGGGCAGAGCCGAACTTCGGGCGGAGATTCTGGACTGGCTCCGTCGCAAAGAAGAATACGAGCGCGAAGGCAAAGAGTTCAACGAGCCTATGCCTGGACTCGAAGAGAACGGAAGCGCCAAGCGTAACGGCAATGCGCCAAACGATGCCTAGATCATAGCGCGTGCAGCAATCCTTCTATGTCAACATGTTCCTGGAGTAACTCAACGCTGCGCTGCAATTTATCAGGATGGCCGAAGCTTCCGCTGTCCAGCAGGCTATCGAGCCTCGCCATCGTGTCGAGCGTGTCATGTTGCACCAGGATAATCGGCGTCTCTTCTTGCTCTGCCTCATATCGCACATACTCGATGGGCGTAATTCCTCCCGTGGCAACAAGGCACGCGGTGAAGCCTGGAGCGCTGAGAGCGGGCATCTGCAGATCCGGCCTGTCGCCGCGCACGATAGCCGCTCGGTTGTCGTGAATGCCATAATAGTATTCGCCAGGGTCGAGGCTCATA
>JAGGDZ010000432.1 GCA_024648655.1 Chloroflexota bacterium
TAAGGACACGCTTACGGTCTCAGTGTCCGAAGTTCCGGCCATAGAGGTGTTCCCAGGCGAATGGAAGGATGTGGCGCAGAACAGCGAAGTGGAGTTTTCAGGATCCTTCACCAGACCCCAGGGACTGACCAACGTCAGGTTCGAGTGGGACTTTGGAGATGGACTGCCTCCCATAATGGGCGATCTTCCTGAGGGTGTTACACGCGCCAACGCGACTCACGTCTATCGTGACTTCCGTCCAGAACCGTATGTCGCCAGACTAACGATCAGAGCGGATAGTGAGGTCGGGGAGATAGAAGCATCGGACACGATGCCGGTCCGCGTACGAGAACAGCTTGGATTCGTGGTCGGCGGCTACGACTTCGCGGGCAGCCTCAAGAGCGCTGTCAGGGGACTTTCCTCATTCGCTCAAAGTATCGCAGTGGCGCTCATCTGGGTCGGAATCTTCATTCCAGTTTGGGCGATAATCGCTGCCGTCATATGGTTAGTTGTCCGTGCATGGAGACGGCGCAGGCCCAAGCGCGAGCAAGAGATTCCTGAGCAGGAAGCGAGCGCAGACAGTTGATCTCCGAAGAGGGCCTTATCCGCCACTTCACCGCTACCGGCTTCGTAGTTTGCGGAGACAGCGTCGCGCTGCACTGGCATCCGAAGGTCAAAGCCTGGCTACCACCCGGAGGGCATATCGAGCCGAACGAAGACCCTGTACAGGCGGTTATCCGCGAGGTGCTGGAAGAGACGGGTTTCAAAGTCGAGGTCGTTCCGACATCACCCCACGTGAATCTGGCCTACCCCGATCAGGTACATCCGCCGTACACGATCATGGTCGAGGACATCCACGATCCGGTGGACGGGTTTCACAAGCATATAGACATGATCTATTTCTGTCGGCCAGTGGCAGACTGTCAACGACTGACAGAAGGCTGGCAATGGGTGTCGAGGACCGAGCTCGCAGAGCTGCTACCCCTGACTGATGGCTCACTGCCGCTGAAGCCTCCACCCGAGGATGTCAGACTCCTTGGGATTCATGCCATTGACCACGTGTCCGGTGTGGCGCGGTCCGGGTCCGGCAGTTTAACGAATCGCTGATTTCCTGTACACTGTGCACGCCTCGAATTCAGGCATCGCCGGATTCGAAAACACTGAAACTGAACGCGCGACAGTCGTTCGTGGGCGCACAGTAAACGGGAGGAATTCATGCCGAATACGCTAACTGACAAAGTGGCCATCGTCACGGGCGCTGGCCGCGGCATCGGGCGCGGGATTGCGCTCACCATGGCTGCTGAAGGCGCCAAGGTTGTTGTCAATGACCTCGGCGGAGCCGTCGATGGCACAGGCGCTTCGTCTAGCCCCGCCGACGAGGTGGTAGCCGAGATCAAGGCCAATGGCGGCGAGGCTGTTGCCAACTATGAG
>JAGGDZ010000384.1 GCA_024648655.1 Chloroflexota bacterium
GCTCACCCTCCAGCCTGCGCGCGCACTCATCGAAGGCATCTGCCAGTGTCGATTCTTCCGATACTGCCGAACTCCATTTCATGGCGCTCCTCCACATTCCGGCGCGCCGCGCCTCCAAATAGCCAACATTTAGTCAACATTGCTATTCTGCATTTGTGGCTATTCTAGCAGACTACCGATTTGCAGAGGACATCTCTTTCAGTCCCATTACCAAAGCATTACAATCAGGGAGTATCGCTTTCCCTTCATCGATGCAGAAGTGAGGTTCAAGAATGAAAAAATTCGCGGATAAAGTGGCGATAGTAACGGGCGGCGCGGCAGGTATCGGTGGAGCCACTGCGCGCTTGCTCGCGGAACAGGGGGCAAGCGTACTCATAGCCGACATCAACATGCCCCAAGCCGAGGCGAACGCTGATACCATTCGCGGCGAGGGAGGCACAGCCGAGGTCATTTCCACCAATGTCGGCAGTCATGATGACATAGCCGCTATGGTTGACCGCGCCGTGGACAGTTGGGGCAGGCTCGACATCCTGGTCAATAACGCCTTCAGCCCTACAGACGAAGGCGACGGAGATGCACTCACAGTGAGTGAAGATGCCTGGGACGTCGGCATGGCGACGCTGGTGAAGGCGCACTTCCTCGCCACCAAGCATGCAGTGCCGCACATGCGGGAGGCAGGCGGAGGCAGCATCGTCAACATATCCTCAGTGCATGGCTTGCTTATGGCGCCTGGGAAGCTCATATACGAAGCAGGCAAGTCCGCCGTGATAGGGATTACGAAGCAGATGGCGATAGACTTCGGGCCGGACGGCATTCGCGTGAACGCCATCTGTCCCGGGCACATCGTCACCGAGCGCCAGCAGATACGCTGGGACGAGAATCCCTCCGGACTGCGCTATTTTGAGGATCAGTACCCGGTGAGACGCACCGGCATCCCATTGGACATCGCCAATGCCGTATCCTTCCTCTGCTCAGAAGAGGCGTCTTTCATCACTGGGCATGCGCTTGTCGTTGACGGCGGTCTGACTATCCAGCTTCAAGAGGACTTCAGCGTGCGGCAGGTACATTACATTCGCGAGCACCCCGACGCCCAAATGCCTTACTAGCTCCGATACAGTGTCCACTACATTACAGTCAGCAAATGCGACAGTCAGCAAATGCGGTCAACGCTATGAACACCCTCCCGGACTATCTGAAGAATGGCTTGGACGTTGTTCTGGTCGGCTTGAACCCAAGCCTACGCTCGGTTGAAGTCGGGCACTACTTCGCGACGCCGCGCAACCGATTCTGGCGAGCTATCAATAGATCCGGACTGCTTGCCGAGCCACTCGATACGGACACCGACTACAAGATTCTTGAGCATGGCATTGGCTTGACTGACATCGTGAAGCGTCCGACAAGAGGCGCATCAGACCTGCGCGCCGCCGACTATCGGGAGTGGGCGCCTGTGCTGCGGGAGAAGCTGGAACTGTATGAGCCGCTGATAGTCTGCTTTCATGGCGCGGTCGCATACCGCAACTATCTTAGGTACGCAGAAGGCAAAACCACCGCATCTATCGAGTTGGGCTTGCAGCCGCTCACCATCGGTCGTTCCCGGGTGTTTCTGGTGCCCAACCCCAGCCCCGCAAATGCCGCATACTCCCTCGATACGCTTGTAGGCTGGTACCAGGAATTGCGCGACCTGCGCCGCAGACTGAAGGAAGATCGCAAATGAGCATGCGAGAGAGAGACACGATTCGCGCTTTCGTTGCAATCGAACTCGACGACGACGCTAAAGCGCACATCGCTGCCGCAATCGAGACATTGCGCCAAAAGCGAATCGATAATCTGCGACTCGTGCGTCCCGAAGGAGTCCACCTAACACTGAAGTTCCTTGGAGAGATTGAAATCTCACAAGTACCTCAGGTTGCCGACGCCATGAAACTTGCCGCTTTTCGGCACACCCCATTCAGCCTGACTTTGGGCGCGCCGGGGGTGTTTCCGAACTCAAACCGCGCCCGGGTTCTATGGATCGGCTTGGATGGCGAAATCAAGGCGCTCAAGTTGCTGCAAGCAGGAGTCGAGGAAACGCTGACGTCGGCCGGATTCGCGGCGGAAAAGCAGCCGTTCAACCCGCACCTCACCATCGGCAGGATGCATCACAAGGCGTCTCGTATCGACAGACAACGCGCCACCGGCGCCCTAGCCGCAATACGTTTGCCCGCAAATCAGACCGTCCCGGTGAACTCCATAAGCCTTATGAAGAGCACATTACGCCCAAGCGGCGCGGTGTACAGTGAGCAGCGCATTGTATCATTAAGAGATAAAGTGATATAATTTACTAACTACAGTCGGTCATGAGAGTCGTGTAGAAGATTGAGGAGGGTGCCGTGCAGCAGACTTGGCCGGAATGCAGAGTATGCCCAGAGGGTAGTTTGCTCCCCCTATCGGACTTCGGAAGCCAGGGGGCGGCGATTCATTACAAGGCTTGGGTATGCAGCAACCCTGATTGCGGATTCAACATCAAAATTCGCAACGGCGATGTGTATCTGAATGAACCCATTGCCAACGGTGCAGCGCATATTCCACGCGCGCGATAGTTTTCAGCCTCTTAAATTGGCTTTAACTTAACAGTTGCCAGAGCTTTGGTTATCACTTTGCGCCTATGATCAGGCGCATTTTCATTTAAGCTCGAAGACATTTGCGGTACAATTCCTAGCCATAAGCCCCAGCCATAAGCCCTATAGGCGCCGTCCCTCATTCTCAGCAGCAGAGCAAAGCCGATGAGAAGCGATTCCCATCCGAATAATCCTGATATTCCTGCACACCAACAGAGACTGAACGCGCTCAGGCTTGGTCAGATTCAATTGGGGCGAACCTTCGGCATCGCAATGGTACTCGCAGGAGCAGTCCTGCTCACACTCGTCAGCGGCTACTATGCGTACACAGCAAGCGCTCGCTCTCAACTCGAAGAGCTTAACTTCGCAGTTGCACAGCCCGCTCAGGCAACCCTTACCGTCCTTCCCGAATCATCGCAGGCAACCGTGGTTAATCCTACTGAGAGCATGGCGATTCCTTCTGAAGGCGGCAAACCCTTGACTAGTTTTGTGGGTGTGGAAGAATCGGCAAAGCCCCTCATTCCTGCCGTCCCTGAAAACCAGCAAGTTTCGGACCGGCCGACCGAAAGCTATTCCGCTCTCTACCCGGCAATATACATTCACCCAAAGTTCTGGGCACAGCCCTTATGGGCAGGAGGTGAGCCGTATGTGTACAATCCGGCAAATCCTGACACCACTTTGCCCAACGGCTTTCGGGCCGTGTCAGCTATGGACGATGCTCTACAGCGAGGGGACGGCTCTCAGACCAGCCGCATCGCCATACCGCTAATCGACGTCGATTCCGAAATACAAGAGCTGGAAATCCTAAACTTAGGAGACAGCAGGGCGTATGAGACGCCTAAACACCTCGTCGGGCATATACCGCAGTCATCCAATCCCGGCGAATTAGGCAATGCGTGGTACTTCGGGCATCTCGAGAGTCCGATCAAGGGAGAGGGCAACGTCTTCCATCGCCTACCGGAAATCCCAGACCTGTTGCGCGACGGCGACGACGTGTTCGTGGAACTGGAGAGCGTCGATGGGCGCATCTTCCTGTATAAGACCACGCGCACCCAAGTCATGCACGAAGACGACCTGGAATTGTACGGTTCCGACACGGCTCAGTTAACGTTGGTGGCGTGTGTACCTCGTCTCGTCTATGACCACCGTATAGTGGTCACTGCAGAACTCGTCGGCATCCAAGACGCAAGCGGCGACGTGAACTAGCGCTTCGTCTCACCGCCGCGAACCCGCCGGCGAAAGCACGTCCTGCATGACCGATATGAAGTTGCGGGTAGGCGTCGATACCGTCTTGCCCTTGAGCGTGACGATGCCCGCCTGATCGACAGGCAAGAAGTTCGCGAGACTTATGACACCCACGCGCTGCGAATCCTCCGGCTCGATGGATAGGCGCGGGCCAACCGAAATTCCCATCCCAAGCTCGACATATCGCTTTATCATATCCATGCTGTCCAGCTCGACCATAACGTCATAATCCACTCCACGCCGCCTGAACTCTTCCTCCAAAATCTGCCGCGTATGTGTGCCTCGCCCCATCAGAATTAGAGGCCACTCTGCAATCTGGTCGAGGGAATTCAACGGTTCCCTCATCAGGGGATGGTCCAGCGGCGTTATCAACACTCGCTCGTATAGGAACAGCCCCTGAAACTCCAGCGCCTCACGCTTCTCCGAGTGCTGCACGACTCCAAGGTCAACATCTCCGCTCTCCACCATCTGAATGACCTCGGTCCTCGTGCCTGAGCGAATCCGCAGGTGTACGCGCGGATAACGATTGAGGAACACGCGCACGACCCGGATTAGCGTATGAGGAATGATGTCGGGAGTCGATGCAATATGAACCGGACCGCGCTCTTCCGCCATCGCCGTCATAGACGGCAGCGAGTCTATGCCTTCTACGAGTGGCGAAACTAGGTCTGAAAGTCTTTGCCCTGCGAGCGTGAGCTGTATCGGACGCTTTACTCGGTCGAATAGCGTCATCCCAAGCTCTTCTTCCAGCTTCTTGATATGTGTCGTAACCGTCGGCTGTCCCAAACCCAGTTCTCGCGCCGCCCTCGATATGCTCCGCAAGCGCGCCGCCGTGCTAAAGCTTCTTAGTTCACGAATCTCCATTGCGTGATAGTCCTCCGGAAGTGTGCAAGGCGATAAGTGCATTGCCGTAGTAAATATATCATATTAGACAATATGTCTTCAAGGAATGTAATTGGCTGGCTATCATGAATATAGACTGTAGAAACCTGCTAATCGTGGCAGCATGAGACGGTCGTATTGCAGACCTTTTAAGACAAGGAGGTTGCACAATGATTGACAGATTCGTAGGCTCCCTTCGGGGTATCCGTAGGCATCGCACCGGGTTCGACTCCTACCTCGTCAATGTCCAGAAGGGCAGAGGCTGGGGTGGCCCCAAGTTCGACGAGGCACGCAAGGACTTCCGCAACATCAAGCGCGGCGAGTTCCAGGGTTACCTCGGATAGAGGCTTCCCCACGGATAGAGGCTTCCCCACGGATAGATAAATCGGCGGGAGCAGTCGAAAGGCTGCTCCCGCTTTCATTGTCTATCATTCCCCAGTCCCAATATCCTCTTACGCTCCTTATCGCTTCCGCCACCCCCGTTTATGTCCGTGCCGGCAACTTGTTAGCCATAGCCCTTGATGTTAATCTCTAATTAGGGAACGCTTGAGATGACGGCAGAAAGTTGCCCAACCGGCTTCCCGCCAGGAGCAATGTTCAAGGAGGCACGGACCGAATGAGCAAACTAAGCGCGGATGCCCTAAAATTGCTTGGCGAGGGCAAGAACCTGGCAATCATCGCTACCATCATGCCCGACGGCTCTCCGCAGGCAACCGCAGTGTGGGTTGACACCGATGGTGAGCATGTGCGCTTCAACACCGCTGAAGGGCGCGTCAAGACGAAGAATCTCCGTCGCGACCCGCGTGTGGCTGTGGCGATACTGAATGCGGACAATCCCTACGAGCAGGTTACCATTCGAGGGCGCGTTGTCGAATTCGTGCATGAAGGCGCCGTCGAGCACATCGACTCGCTCGCAAGAAAATACGTCGGCACGGACACATTCACCGGGCGTGACCCCACCGACCAGCGCGTCATTGTTAAAATCGCCCCCGCCTAGAATTCCTACCCATCCTGAATATACGTGTAAGTTTCTCGAAAAATGCTGAAATTCTTCCGACGGACGACTCAAGAAAACAAAGCCAAAACCGAACAAGCCGTCAAGCGCTCCCGCCAGACATTCTTCGGACAGATGACGGGGTTGTTTCGTCGCCAGCAGATTGACGACAGCCTCTGGGACGAACTCGAAGAGCTGCTAATCACTGCCGATGTCGGGGTTGAAACGACCTTCAAACTGGTCGGGCACCTCCGCGACCATGTGCGCGACCGCCGCATCTCAGACCCGCAGGACGCGCTCGCCCTGCTCAAGGAAGAGATGCTCTATCTCGTTGACTTTGATGATGTGAATCAAGCGCTCGAAGTCGATGAGAAGCCGCTCATAATTCTCATGGTCGGTGTCAATGGCGTCGGCAAGACCACCAGCATCGCCAAGCTCACCAAGCTCTACCAAGATGAAGGCAAGAGCGTTCTTATCGGCGCTGCCGATACCTTCCGCGCAGCCGCCATCGACCAGATTCAGGTCTGGGGCGACCGCCTCGAGGTCGATGTCATCGCACATCAGCAGGGCGCAGACCCCGGCGCCGTCGCCTTTGACACGCTGCAAGCCGCGCGCGCGCGCGATGTCGATGTCGTCATCATCGATACTGCGGGCCGCCTGCACACCAAGTTTAACCTCATGGAAGAGCTGAAGAAGATGCAGCGCGTCCTATCGCGACAGGGCGCCGACTCCCAGCGCGTGCTGCTCACCATTGACGCCACGACCGGGCAGAATGGACTCATGCAAGCGCGCGCATTCACCGAGGCTGTTGACTGTGAAGGCGTCCTGCTCGCCAAGGTCGATAGCTCATCAAAGGGCGGCGTAGTCTTCGGCATCGGCGACGAGCTAGACCTACCCGTCCTTTTCATCGGCACCGGCGAGCGACCCGAAGACCTTGCTCCCTTCGACCCGCAGGCGTTCGTGGAGAGCCTGTTTGGTGAGGAGCACCAGTAGGGGAGTGCAGCATACCCACTTTGACACAATGGCGCACAATATCTATCATCCAATTCAGTGACAGGTTCGGGAGCAGAGACGCCGAGCGACTCTTTTGCGGCGAATACATCCGCAGTCTGCGGTAGGGCATTCAACCAGAGCGCCGAGTTATGGATGAATCTCCAGCAAATGTACGCTTTGGAGGTAGCGCGCGCGCCTCGGTCGATGTCAGCGCCATCAAACCGTTTGTAGAAGAACTCCCGATGACTGGACACATCTGCTCGAACCTCAAAGACTGGTGTAAGCGGAGCATGCCCAAGACTTGACAGTTAGCGCAACCGCAACATAAACCAATAGGCACTGACTAACCGAATATATCGGCTACGGACATACCCACCAGACATACCCACCATAGGAGGCACGACATGACCGCCACAGCCACAATCCGAGACCGCTATGGACTCACCCTGACCACCACATCCGCGTCAGCCGCCGAGCGCTATGTTGAAGGCGTTGATCTGCTCCTCGAGCAGTGTTACGGACCTGAGCAGGAGTTCCAGCAGGCGATAGAGGCAGACGAAGGCTTCGCTCTCGCGCACGCAGCGCTCTCCATGATGCAATTGTTCCGCGGAGCCGCCGCGGATGCCAAGGCAAGCGTCGCCCGTGCCCAGCAGCTCGTGAAGAGCGCCACCCGCCGCGAGCAGCAGCACGTCGAAGCTATGGACCTTTTCATCAACGGACAGGGGCCCAGATCGCTCGCCGTCATCCTCGAGCACCTCGACGAGTTTCCGCGAGACGCCCTCATGATGCGCGTCTCGAATCGGCTCTACATGCTCGGATGCAGCGGCGCCGGCGTGAAGAACTTCCCCGATGAACTCTACGCTATGCTCACCAAGCTTGAGCCGAGCTACGGCGACGACTGGGCGTTCCTTGGCCAGTACGCCTTCGCCCACCATGAGATAGGAAGACTCGACGAATCCCTGTCTCTGGCTGAACGGTCGCTTGCTGCGCGTCCCACCAGCGGCCACGCATCCCACTCCGTCGCCCACGTCTATTTCGAGAAAGGCAACGCCGTGGAAGGCGGTGATTTTCTCGGCAACTGGCTCAAAGGCTACGACAGCCGCGCGCCATTCCACATTCACCTGTCGTGGCACCAGGCGCTCTTCGAGTTGGCTCAGGGCAGGTACTCCGACGCCGTCAAACTCTACGAAGACGTCATCCGTCCGACCGTAGTGGAGAAGAGCGCGACATCGCTCATGGACAGCTCATCGCTGATGTGGCGGCTCAAGATATATGGCGGCTGCGATACGCCATTCTCGCCTCAGGAGATCGCAGAGCAGGCATCGCCCGCAGCGGCAACACCCGGACCAGCGTTCCGTGACGCCCATGCCGCGCTTGCGTTCGCCGCGAGCGGAGACGAAGACCGGCTGTCCAGCGTCAAGACCCGCCTGCGCGATCTCGCCGGACAGGGAGACGCGCTCGCAAAGGAAGTTACGTTGCCCCTCGTCAAGGGAATTAGCGCATTCGCCGGAGATCGCTACGACGACGCGGCGCGACACCTCGAACCCGTCTTCCCGCAGCTCGCCCGCATCGGCGGCAGCCACGCACAGCGCGAAGTCTTCGAGGACACCCTGTTGGAGTCATACATCCGCGCCGAGCAGTACGACAAGGCAGAAGATATGCTCCGGGTTCGTCTCAACCGCCGCTCCTCCGTGCGCGACAGCTACTGGCTCGCCCGTACAAAGGCAAGCTCCGGCGACGCTGACACAGCCCGCAACACGCTGAAGATGGTCGCCCAGGACTGGCAGGCCGCCGACCCGGATTCGCCGGAGATTAGGTCGCTGAACAGCCTGGTGAATGCGGGGTAGGGCAGGTTCGGTAATCCCTTACTCCTTTATGGAGGGCAGGTTATGGAGGGAAGGTTAGAGCCATCCCCTGCCTTCGTAGGGGATGGCGGTGAAAATACGTCAGCCAGCCCATGTGCTGGCAGCCCTGCTCAACGCGCCGGAAGACGACGAACCCGAAACCGAATATGACCGTCAAGCCGAATTTAACCACGAAGGGCAACGCTTGGAAGACGTTCTCGCGTGGATAGACCGCAGTGTCGATGCCAGGTAATTCGTTGACCGATTTGGCGGCAGCACTCTATCACGACTATGCGCTCAACGGCTTTCAGAGTCAGAGATTTCAGCATGTTGTCGTGGATGAGGCGCAGGATGTATCCCCGTTGGAACTGGAACTTATGCGGATGCGCTCCACAAACGATAGCTTCACCATACTAGGCGACTTGCAACGAAGCCGACTTCGATCGCATGTTGCTGTATCTCGCCTGCACTCGCGCCCGCCACCATCTCGAAATCCACTGGCACGGCACGCGTTCTCCGATAGTCCCTGGCGTTGAGCGATTGGCACGATAATCCATACCATCTCAACCTCCGCACATAGTATAATTCCTCTATCATGCTCGACGCCCTCCGATGGCTGATTACCGTAGAAATCATCGGGCTGGCGGCATTCCCGCTTGCCTTTTGGCTTCTCCCCAAACTTGCTGACAGGGGATTTACCCTCAGCAAACCGTTCGGCATTCTCCTCGTCTCGTACCTCTTCTGGGTTCTGGGGCTGGCGCATATCCCAACCATACAGCCGATTGCGATTGCGCTCGTGCTGCTAATGGCGGGCGTGTCCGCGTACATCGCCTACCGCAACCTCGACGACCTCCGCGAGTTCGTCAAGCGCGAGTGGCGCACCCTTGTCATTGCTGAGGCGGTGTTCCTCTTATTCTTCATCGGCTGGACTCTCTTCCGTTCCTACGACCCGTTCATCAATCATACCGAGCAACCGATGGACCTCGCGCTGCTGTCGGCGTCCATCAACTCGCAGGTAGGACACCCGGAAGACCCGTGGCTGCGCGGCGAATCGATCAGCTACTACTACTTCGGATACTGGATGATGGGCGCGCTCAGCCAGATTGCCGCCGTCCAGTCCAACATCTCCTACAACCTTGCGATGGCGCTGATTCCGGCAATGGCTGCAACGGGCATATTCGGCTTGCTCTTCAGTATGGTGCGTATGGATAAAGCCCGCCGGAATTATGCGATAGCCGCGGGCATAGCCGCTGTGCTGTTTCTCGGCGTCGTCTCGAACCTTGAGGGAGCGTTGGAGTTCATGCGGCTGAGTGGCATGGGTTCGCAGGGCTTCTACGACTGGATCCGCATAGACGGTTTGCCAGGCCCCATCGATACGCCGGCGCAGAGTTGGACGCCGTCCGATTTCTGGTGGTGGTTCCATGCGAGTCGCGTCATTAACACTTTCGATGGCATGAACTACATCGACAATACGATACAGGAGTTCCCTTTCTTCAGCTTCCTGTTGGGCGATCTGCACCCGCATGTGATGTCCATCCCATTCGTCGTGCTCTTCATCGGAGTCGCGCTGAACTTCCATCGCCTGCGCCCGGACTTCTGGCGCAACTACCGCAGCGTGTATCCATACGCCATAGTGCTTGCAGCTGCGGTAGTTTTGGGCGGGTTGGGCTTCAATAATCTGTGGGACATGCCGACATTCGCCGCGCTGCTCATAGGCGTTCTCGCGCTCAAAGCCTACCGTGAGGGCAGCGACATCCGCGGGTCGTTCGCGCTCGCCCTCTTTCCCGTCGGCTTGGCGGTCATCGCGCTCGCCGCCCTGATGTACTCCCCATACCTGCTGGACATAAACGCGGGTGTGAACGGCATCGGAGTGGTCATCACGCACACGCGCGCCGTCCATATGTTCATCGTATGGGGCTTGTTCCTCGCGGCGGTAGCGCCATTCTTGCTGACGACATTCTGGCAGACCACGATACAGCGAGATTGGGCGGCACAGGGATTCACGGCACTTGCGCTCGCGTTCGCCCCTTGGCTGCTGTGGGCGCTTGCCTACCTGCCCAGCGACGGCAGCATCGAAGAGGCAGTCGGGCGCTTTGTTGGCATTTTGCCCCTTACTGCGCTTGCAGCGATAGGTGTCTATAACGCGCTGTATCTGGCACGGCAAGAGAACGAGGGCGGCAGGCTGTTCGCAACCCTGCTCGCCGTGCTGGGCTTGGCGCTCATCATCGGCGCCGAGTTCCTGTTCATCCGCGACTTCTTCAACAATCGCGGCAACACCGTCTTCAAGCTCTACTACCAAGCGTGGATACTGCTTGCGGCGGCGGCGGCTTTCGCCGTGTACTACTGGCTGAGTATTATCCGCAGTCTGACGGGATGGCGCACGGCATTCTCATACACTTGGGCGGTGGCTTTCGCTCTGCTGTTGCTATGCTCATTGTACTACCCGCTCGCAGCCGTAAAGACCAAGCCCGAAACTCCCAACGCAGGACGTACTCTCAACGGCTTGGCGTTCGTGCAGCAGTACAACCCCGCCGAATACGAAGCCATAGAGTGGCTGAACGAGAACGCGCCCTCCGACTCTGCAATCGTCGAGGCGGTCGGCGAGTGGAGCGACTGGGGCATGATTTCCCGCAGCACGGGCTTGCCAACCATCGTTAACTGGCTTGGCCACCAGAAGCAGTGGCGTGGTGACTGGGAGAGGTTCGACGCCGACACGCCGGAAGCGTCGCGCGCGCTACGAGACCAGTATTTCAACGACAGAACAGCCGAAGTCGAGCGCATCTACACGACTCTCGACTCCGCTGAGGCGCAGCTCATCCTGTACAAGTATGACATCGAGTACGTGTACCTAGGCAGGCGCGAGCGCGAAAAGTACGGGATCGAAGGCATTCCTAAGTTCGACGCTATCGCCGATCTCGTTTTCGCCGACCCCAATGGCGAATCCCAGATATACCGCGTGCGATGAATGTAGAATGGAAACGCAGGAATGGGCAGAATTGGCGCTCAACCGATCCTGCCCACCCCGTAATCCTTTTAGCTCCCGTTAGTTAGGCAATTTTTTAGTTAGGCAATTTTACTTAGGCAATTCGCGCGAACTTCTGCACCCTCGCGCCGTCCAAAGTCTCACCTACATAAAGGTCGCCGTTGGAGTCCATCGCTACGGCGTGCCCGGCAATAATGTCGCCCGGCGTCTCCGAACTCATGCCCCATCCGCCAAGCCACTGGCCCGTGGGTGTCATAATCTTCACGCCTGCCGGGTGCGACAGTGCGTTCGGGCTGGGCTGATCCGGTCCGAGTCCCTGGTGGAAGCCCAGATCAGTAACGAACATGTTGCCGTCGGGTCCCTGCACGATGTGGTCAGGCCTATGAACGCCGCCCCACTCGCTCAGATAATGCCCGTCCGGCGTGAACACCTGAATGCGGCTATTCTCCCTGTCCACCACATAGATTAAGCCTTCGGAACTGACGCAGACGCCGTGCGGGATGCGGAACTGCCCCGGACCCTCGCCCGGCTCGCCCCATGACCTTATCCGCTCGCCGGTCGCCGTGTAGTGGTGTATCCGCGCGTTGCCGTAGCCGTCCGCGATGTACAGCGAGCCGTCCGCGGCGATCGCGATGTCCGTCGGCCTGTTGAACGGCTCCCCGCTGAACGCCTCCGGCACGTTGTCGGGATCGCCCAGCGTCATCAGCAGCTCACCTTCAGCCGTCCACTTCCGCACCGTATGGTCTCCTATATCGGTCGTGTACACGCTGCCGTCCGGTCCTGCCTCGATGTGGTGCGCCGAGCCGAACTGCCCCTCGCCCCAGTGGTTGATGACATTGCCGTCCGTGTCCAGCACGATTATCGGATGGTCGCTGCGGTTGTACACGAATATGCGATCCTGCCCGTCAACGGCAACGCCAACCGCGTGGTTCCACTCCCAGCCGTCCGGCAGGCTGCCCCATCCGGGCACATGCTCATATACATACTTCCCATAACTGACTCTCAGACCCTTATCACCCATTGGAGCAACCCTCCTTATCGCTTTCGTCGCTTTCGCGCCTTGTTAAACTGTCCAAAGCTAATTGTGAACGGGCAGAATTATAGCACGCTTTCGTGTTACGATGAGTCCCGCATTGTTTTGTGTTATTCTCCACACAATAGATAAGCAGACAGACTAGCAAACGGACTGAATTACCGACAAAACAACAATGTGAGGTCTAAGAATGCTCGAACGATTCAAAGTGCCCAAGCAAGATGAAGTGCGCGTACCCATCGAGTCGCTGCAAGAGGTTATCCATGCGATATTCGAGAAGATGGGCAACTCCGAGTCCGACGCAGCGGAAGCCGCCGAAGTGCTCTCCATGACCGACCTTCGCGGCGTCGAGACGCATGGCGTGTCTAACATGCTGCGCGCATACGTCACCCAGTACACCAGCGGGCAGGTCAACCCGCAACCCAACTGGCGAATCGAGCGCGAGACGCGCGGCACAGCTGTCATCAACGCGGACAAAGGGCTTGGCGTCGTACTCGGCAGGCGCGCTATGGACATCGCCATAGAGAAGGCGCGCGACGTCGGCTTCGGTGTCGTGACGATGAACAACGGCGCGCATCTGGGCGCGGTCGGGCACTTCTCGATGTACGCCGCACAGCATGACATGGTTGGCATGTGCGCCACATCCGCCGGCAGGGGCGTGCTGCCCACATTCGGCGCGGAGGGTCGCTTCGGCACAAACCCCATCTCAATTGCCGCGCCAGCCAACGAGGAGGCGCCGCTGCTCTTCGATGCCGCCACATCGCAGATTGCAGGCAACAAGTTCTCGCTCGCGCGCAGAGTCGGCTCGGACCTGCTGCCCGGCTGGATTTCGGACGAGGACGGCAACCCGATTATGGAGCATACGCCCGTGCCCGGAGGCGAGGGCGTCAACTACGGCAGCCTGCTCCCGATGGGCGGCACGCGCGAGAACGGCTCGCACAAGGGCTACGGCTTCCTGATGATTGTGGACATCCTTTGCGCGTTCATGTCCGGCTCCGTCCCTGCCGTGTTCGACGAGGAATACTTCGAGACCGGGTACAAGCACTACTTCGCCGCGTATAACATCGCCTCATTTACCGATGTTGATGTCTTCAAGGACAATATGGACCAGATGCTCCGCACCTTACGCGAGACGCCGCCCGAACCCGGCAGCGAGCGCGTACTCTACCCGGGCCTGGCGGAG
>JAGGDZ010000314.1 GCA_024648655.1 Chloroflexota bacterium
GGCTGGCGGCTCAGCCGGGAGGAGGTGGCGCCGCTGTTCGCCCTCGACCCCGAGATCCGCCGGCCAATGTACATTACCAGCGAGAAGGACCACCTCCCCTACTGTCTACGCAAGACGCTCAGGACGTGGAGGCACGGTCCGGGCGGCGAGGAAGCTCCTCATCCGCAACGTGGAAAGGAATTGGCGAGCAACCGTGGCGCGCTGCACCGCGAAATGTTCCGATGCGAATCGCGGCGAGCATCCAGCTCTGCGGAGTGGATCGACGACTCGGTGAGGTCGAAGCTCATTCTTTCGACCTTTGCAAGTACGCTCTTGCCGGTGGATTGCACGGTGACTGTCCTCTGGTGTCGCGAGCGACACTCGCAAGCCGCTCCTGCTAGAATCGCGGATACCGTCGATGCCTTCGAATGGGAGCGAACCAACCTCACAGCGCTGCAAGGCAGGGCCGCTTCGGTCAAGCTACTCAATGATTCTGCTCTTGCAAGCTATTGCCTGTCAGTAGCCAAAGTTGGGCGATACAATGCCATCACCAGCCCGGCGATCGAACTACCGATACAAACCTCGCCTGTTTCGAAGGCAGCAGCAATTGCTCGGTCTGCTGAGTGCTCTGGGCGGACATGCATTCAAGCGTGATTTTCAGAAGCTATTGTTCCTCTACTGTCAAGAAGCGGCCCCAAAGGGTCTTTACGAATTCGTACCTTACCGATTCGGCGCATTCTCATTCACATCGTATGCAGACCGTCGAAAGCTAATCGCTCATGGTCTACTGGAGGACAGGGAAGAATACTGGCGTCTTACCGATCGAGGCGCACAGGTTGCGTCTCAGGCCCATGATGACAGCATGGAACGCTTCGCCCAGCGTTACCACGGTATTCGAGGCAAGTGTCTCGTCGGGGAGACGTATCGCAGGTTCCCCTTCTATGCAATACGGAGCGAGATCGTCACTGAGATCCTTGGCCACGACGATTGTGCTGTTCGCAGGATCGAACACGCGCGAACAAGCCGCACACCTGCCGCACTGTCCACGATTGGCTATGAGGGCCGCACAATCGAGAGTTTCTTGAACACTCTGCTTCGAGGTGGTGTCACTCTCCTGTGTGATGTCCGGCGAAACCCGATCAGTCGCAAGTACGGATTCTCAAAGAAGACGCTCAAGAATGCATGCGAAGGTGTCGGCATTCGATATGTGCATCTCCCCGAACTCGGGATTGCGTCGGCAGACCGCCAAAATTTGAACTCTCAGACAGACTATGACAGACTTTTTGCAACATATGAGAAAGCTCATCTCTCCAATCAAGGTGAAGCTCTTTCTAGACTCCTAGGATTAATGGACTCTGGGCAACGGGTAGCACTTACCTGCTATGAGAGGCTGCCTCAACAGTGTCACCGACATTGTGTGGCTGATGCCCTAGAACAAGGCTCTATATTGAGCCTCAAAACAAAGCATTTCTGATTCGATATGAACGCTGAGAGAATATTGATCACTGTAAAGACTTACCCACACTCTCCAGCAAGTATGGCGAGACAGTCTGTACAGCTGGAGTAAGAGAGGACGGCACATGGGTTCGCATATATCCTGTCCCTTTCAGACGTCTTAACCGCCAAGACCGATATCGATTATTTGATTGGATCGAGTGCCCGTTACAAAGGAACCGTTCAGATCCTCGACCCGAGAGCTTCCGTCCACTAGATCTAGACGCGCTGCGTGCTGTCAGTCGCGTTGACACCAAAGACAGGTGGCGTGAGCGAAGACGTATCCTGCTGAAGACAGCATGTGTATATGATAGCCTCAACGAGTTGATTTGCGGGGCTAAGACTAACCAGATGTCGCTTGCAGTGTTCAAGCCAACTCGTCTCATTGACTTCATCTGGAAAGCAGACACAAGAGATTGGGATGAGAAAAGGTTGGAACAGATGCGCTCTTTTCACAATCAGCTTGGACTGTTTGAGGACAATTCGTGGAGGAAAACATTCAAGATCATTCCTAAGCTTCCCTTCAATTTCTCCTACAAGTTTGAAGACGTCAATGGAAGGCAAAGTACGCTACAGGTTCTTGAATGGCAGACGGGAGCACTTTATTGGAATTGCTTGAGGCAATGTAACGGTGATGAGACTAGGGCCCTAGCGAAAGTTAAACAAAAATACTTCGACGAATTTACTAGGACTGACCTGCATTTCTTCCTCGGTACAACCCAGCAATATCACTTTTTCGCACCGAACCCGTGGGTGATCATCGGAGTGTTTCCGATACCACACGAAAAGCAGCTTGAACTCTTCGGCGATTGACACGTGGCGAATCGGAAGCGGGTCGCGAGAGGTCGGTTGAGCCAATGCTGGGGATGAGCAAGGAAGAGTACAGCGGGCGTTCGGGTCCGAGCCGTATCGCCTGCCAGTGCCGTTGCAGCGTGAAGACGAAGACATCCCTCTGATGTCTGCGCACCTCGTCGGCACCGTGTACAGGGAGCCTTCGGAGCGCAAGTCTAGGCGGAATCGCTGACGCGATCGGTGGCGCTGGGGACTGCCGTCGATGACGTCGAAAGTCAAGCATCTCGAGTTCATTCAGGGCGTGGCAAGTCGTCTTGCCACCAATTCGCTCCGCATCAAGGGATGGGCCGTGATCCTCGTGTCGGTCCTTCTGGCTCTGCTCATAAGGGAAACCCGAGCGGATCTCGCCTGGATCGGCGTCGTTCCTGTTTTCGTTTTCTGGGGGCTCGACGGCTATTTCCCATGGCAGGAGCGACTGTTTCGGGACCTCTACGACCAGGTCCGCTTGCT
>JAGGDZ010000098.1 GCA_024648655.1 Chloroflexota bacterium
CTATCCCTTGTATGAAATGTGCAAAGTCGAGCAAACGGCCTGTTGAAAAAGCTAAGTTCCTATGAGTCCTGGTCAACGTCCCTGACTTCTTGAGACGCTGCCGCGTCGATGCGTACAAGTTATTGCCTTCTGCTCGTATTCGCTAATCAATGCTATCGACCACCACATCATCATTCCCGGCTATCCGGCCATCGCAGCCACAGGCGGCGGTGTGCCGGCAGGATCCGGAGGGCCCGTCAAATTACCCAGTTGACGAACCGCCTTCTTCAGATTGTGTGCCAGCGACGATATGTAGCCTTCGCAGTCCACTTTCCACAACCCTCTCAACCTGCTCCTTGACCATCCCAACCGATCCTGTGACGCGAACACTCCCTCGGCTATCGTTTTCCTCCTGAACATCTCCGTCTCGTATGCTTCCCCTTCGTTACGCTCCTTCACCTCTAGATGCAGGGAGTGATAGATGCTCAGCGCCACATACCGGCGCTTCTGTCCAGGTGGCAGACACTCAGCCTTTATTGGTCATCTCTGGCAGTCATACTGGCGCGCGACATATTGATGCGTCCGATCCTACTTCAGCAGCGCACTCCTGCGCAGAACCTTTCCCTCCGGACACATAAGGTGGTCTCCTCGATAGTCGAAGCCTCCCTTGGCTACCAGGTTCCTCAACTGATTCGGGTGGAAGGGAATGTAGGCGACTATGCCCATATCGTCCAGTTGCTTCCTCAGGTGGCCCGCCCTGTACGCTGTGTCAGCCGCGAAGGTCTCCGGCTTGACCGGCAGTTGCTTCAGCATCCCATCCACCGCCTTCCATTCGCCCACACTGGCGTGCGTAGCGGTGCGCGCCACTATGAAGCCGCCCCTTTCCACTATCACGTTCTCCTGGTAATGCAGATTCCATTTCGTTTCCTGCTTGCGCGTAGTGCGCCATCTGGCGTCTGTGTCCACAGGATTCAGCGGTAGCCTCCCTTTCGGATCCTGGTAGTAACTGACGCTCTCCCGTTCTTCGCCATCATCGTCAACCTTCCGCTCCCGCAGCACGAACAGTCCATTCTCCTCAACTGCCTTCTCCTTGAACTCCTCCACGCTCATACCACTCGGCGACAGCCTGCTGCTACTGACGTTCGCTCTCACCAGGCTGGAGTCGGCGTACACCTGTCGTGACAGAAGTCCCAACCTCAGCAATTCCTCGTTGAAACGCTGGAATATCTGACCGAACCCCTCGTTCCCCACGCGCTCTATGAAGTAGCTAATGGTCGAATGGTGGAAGACTTCGTCGTCTATCGTAAGGAAACAGAACCAGCGAAAGGCCAGGTTCTCCGATATTGCCGCGCACAGTCGCCGGAACGAGCTTACGTTGTACAGCGACGAGATCAGCAGCGCCCTCACGAGTACTTCAGGGTGGATCGCAGGTCTGCCGTTGTCGCGGCAGTAGTAGTCCTCAAGAGGCTCGACGAGCTTTTGG
>JAGGDZ010000268.1 GCA_024648655.1 Chloroflexota bacterium
AGGGAGATCCCTAGTCGCCGAAGGTACGCTGTAGAGGAAAACCCTGAGGACATACCCAATCTTGCGGCTGAAGTACTGACCCGCGCTGTAGAGCGCCGGCTACGTCGCAATCTGAGTTATGACTTTCAGGCCAGACAAGCTGACCTGACGCGCGTGCGCGGACGGATTGACCATCTACGAAGTGAACGTCGACGTCTTCCACAGCAAGGCAAGATCGCCTGCTCTTTCGACGAGCTCACGACTGACACGCCGATGAACAGATCTGTGAAAGCCGCCTTAGAAAACTTGACTAAGATCATTTCTAGCCGCGACCTCATACGACGCTGCCGCGGCGCGACTTCCGCACTAGAACGAAGTGGCGTGAGGACTAGTCTATCCGTAAGGAGGCTCCACAGTACGAGTATAACTGCGGTCCTTTCGTCAAGAATAAACGCTGAAGATCAGCAGATGGTGGCGGCAGCCCGGCTAGCTCTTGCGCTTAGAATTCCAACTGAAACGGCGGGAAAAGCACGACTCCCAGCACCGGAAAGAGACGAGGTGTGGGCCAGAGGGCTATTCGAGGCGGCTGTCGGTGGTTTCTATCAGACGGTCCTTTCGCCTAAAGGCTGGCAGGTAAAGACAGGCAGCAAGATTAATTGGCAAACGGAAGAGCCCACACCGGGCATATCGTCGGTCCTGCCGTCAATGAAGACTGACATCGTCCTCCAACCGCCCGAGAAGCTTGACACGAAGAACCAACGGCGTACTATCATCGATACAAAATTCAATAAGATATTCAGTGTCGGTCACTATCGTAAACTGACTCTGAGGAGCGCACACATTTACCAGATGTACGCTTATCTCAGGTCACAGGAACACTCCGGCGATCCTCCATCTCTGGATGCCTCTGGATTGCTTCTTCACCCGGCCATCGACGGAGTCATTGACGAGGCTGTAACTATACAAGGGCACCGGATTCGATTTGCGACCGTGGATTTGGCTGGTGACAGCCTGTCTATCAGAAACCGGCTCCTGTCACTTGTGGGCATCGGTGCCTCTGCAAGTGGCTAAAGCTAGTTCACGATATTCTGACGAGTTGGTTCCCGGACGCTTAGCAGGTTTATTAAACGGTTCAAGATACCGCTAATGACCGCGCTGTCGATTGCGGACATGATTTCGAGATTGCGCACCATTCGAAGACTCCGGAGCAGATTCAGGATTCTCCAGTCAGTCAACAATGTGGCGTGCACTGCGGTCCCGGATCGGCGTCCTGTGGGCATGAGTATTGTTGCCTCGTTAGTTCCCGAGAGTCTTGGGCAATTCACTGGATGGGGACTAGAGAGTCCAGCGGTCAGGATCGGGTGTGACTATGCGCTGGACGGCAAATTCCGACTCAAAGCGGCCGGCTGCGACGAGCGTCCGCTCGCGGAATCGGTCTTGCGCGAGGACGTGGAGGGCGCCGAATTGGCGGCAGAATCTCTAGCATTTCGGTCGGGCTCAGG
>JAGGDZ010000132.1 GCA_024648655.1 Chloroflexota bacterium
GTCATAGCGGGCGGCGCGTCCCACTGCTTCATCGCAGGTTCAGACGCGGGCGGCGCTACCGTGGGCGCGGCAGGTGCGGGCGCGGCGGTAGGCGCCTTTGGCGCACCAAGCTCCGGTTCACTCGAACACGCAGCCGCCGCAAGCAGCGCGAATAGAGCAATTATCGTTAATGCAATTTTCTGTGAGTATCTGACTGGCATTATCTTCTCAGACCCTTCATTTGATATAACGCCGCAACTTGCGCGTCACCGGCACTATTCTACATTCACGGCAAGTTAATCGCCACCCTGCATGCTGTACATGGGCATCAAACAGCGATACCCGCGAAGTGCATTGCCTGGTCAACGATGTCCACACCAACCATCTCGCTGTGCGCGCTGATTAGCTGTCGCGTTATCGGCCCAGGGCATTCCTCGCCTACTGCTCGATTGTCCACGCGGCTGACGGGTACTATTCGCGGGCTTGTGCGAGAGAAGAACACCTCGTCCGCAGTGTACAGATCGTATGGCTGAAGATCCTCTTCGCTGAACGGAATTTCCAACCGCTCCGCCAGTTCGATGAGAACCCCACGCGAAATCCCCTGCAGGATGCTGCGGTCGGTTGGCGTCTTCAGCACGCCGTCCTTGACCAGAAACACATTGTAGCCGATACCCTCGCTCAAATTACCCGAGTCGTCCAGCAAAATCGGCTGTGCGCTCGGGTCAACATCAGCAACTTCCAGCTCGGCCTGCACGAAGTTTAGGCGGCTGTGGTGCTTCACCTTCGGGTCCATGAACTGGCTGCTATAGCTTCTTGTGCGCGCAATGACTCCGTGTGCTCCCTCGGTGTAAAAGCGCGCGAAGGAAGCGAATGCCACCGGCTTTATGCTGATGCACACTGTCGCGGGACCGGCATCGCCGATGCGCCTTGCCTGCGCTCCCCGCGTCACGAACGGGTTTATGGAGAAATCTCCTACACTTTCCAGATGCTCTTCATTGCGCCGCACTCCTTCCTCGCACAGAGACATCATCTCCCCGGGAGTTATGCCGCAGTCAATCCGAAGGTACTTCAGTGAGCGATATAGCCTGTCAATATGCCTATCCAGAACGAACGGGACGCCGTTGAAGGTGCGCCCGATGTCGAACACCACGTCAGCAACCATGAACCCTCTGTCGTCAGGCGAAATTCGCACCTCCTTGTATCGTACCCATTCGCCATTGAAATACGCCGTGTAGTCTCCGTAGTCAGCCATCGCAAGCCTCCTGCGCAATGTCCAGCAAAATACCGTCAGTCGCCTCGCCATAATATATCACACGAACAACACTACGCACATACATGCCCATCCACTGTCTATTGCCCATCGCTCGCGGTTACTTGGTAGCCGGAGACGCGGAACAGTACCGTCTGCTGCCCGCGCTGTGCTATAAAGGAAGAGGAAAAGCTTCATCTTCTTCGGCAAGATTATGAAGCAAAGAGTTAGAGACAGGAACGAACGATCGGCACAAGCAGCTCATCCGACAGAAATTCGCTCTGCCACAGCGCAAACGCCGTCGAGGGACAAGTCCCGATGGTCGAAATGCGCGCTCTTTCGAAGCGCTACGACGAGGGCAGCGAGTCGCGTCTAGTGGTTCGACAGGCAGACGCCAAGATTCATCGAGGCGAATTCGTCGCTCTAGCCGGTCCGAGCGGTTCCGGCAAGACCACTCTGCTTAATCTCATCAGCGGCATCGATGCTCCCACCGAAGGCGAAGTGCTGATCGATGCTACATCCGTAACTAGGCTCTCCGAAAAAAAGCGCACGCTCTTCAGGCGAAAGAACATCGGCTTCGTCTTCCAGTTCTTTAACCTGATACCAACACTGAGTGTACGGGAGAACCTCTTGCTGCCGCTCCAGCTCAATTCCTTTCCGGCTGATAAGTCCCAGGGGCGTATCACCAAGCTGTTGGAGCAGGTCGAAATGGCGGACAGGCTCAACAGCTATCCGGACAGGCTTTCCGGCGGGGAGAAACAGCGAGTCGCAATCGCCCGCGCTCTCGTTC
>JAGGDZ010000513.1 GCA_024648655.1 Chloroflexota bacterium
TGTGGACGGAAAAAGCCTATCCGCATCGGATTCTGCGCTGGGAAGACAGCGATGGAGGCGCGGCGAATTGATGCAGACGATAAGAGTGCCCTACTGGCAGTTGCAGGCTCATGCAGACGAGGTGTACCGGCGAGAGTTGGGTATTCCCTGAGAAATGGCTGGCGACGTTCTATCACTGACGATTTCCTTCCATCGCCTCCAACACGGCTTCGCGGTTAGTACGCACGTTTTCTAGGGTCGGATCTAGGGAAAGTGCTTGGTCGAAGCTTTTCAGCGCCTCGTTGCTTCTGCCCAAGTAGAAGAGGACGACGCCCATGTTGCCATGGGCCACTGCGTCACTTAGATCAATGTCGATGAGGCGCTGAAAGAGTTCCAGCGCCTCATCGTAGCGCTGCTGGTCTGTTCTCAGCGAGGCAAACCTATGGAGTGCTTCCGCATGATGTGGATCTACCTCGACGGTGCGCATGTAGCATCCTGCCGCCATCTCGGGTTGCCCGTTCTCTTGTGCTTTCTGCCCCATGAGAAAATGTAACTCAGCTATCTGTGGCGAGGTCGGGGCCAACGCCGTTGCCTGCGCTATGAGGTCAATCGCTTCTTCATAGTGTCCCTGTGGCATGAGTACTTCGATCAATTTCCGGAAAGCATCCACATCTTGCGGGTTGAGCGCGACGGCGCGGCGCAAGTGGGTCTCGGCTTCCTCAAAGCGACCCAGTGTATTGAAAACCACGCCGAGATTAAGATGAGCATCAGCCTCGTCCGGGTCTTTCTCTACAGCGACGCGATATGCGTCGAGGGCTTCCGCGTCCCGGCCCTGTTTGTACAGGACGTTACCTAAGTGGAAGTGGATGTTCCGTGCCTGTGGATTGAGCGCGACGGCGCGGCGCAAGTGGGTCTCGGCTTCCTCAAAGCGTTCCAGCATATAGAGAGCCACGCCGAGGTTGTAATGGGCCTTAAAGGAATTCGGATATTGTTCCACGACGACGCGGGAGACCTCAAGAGCTTCCACATACCGCGCCTGTTTGTAAAGGGCGTCACCTAAGTTGAGGTAGGCATTCCATGACTGCGGGTTGAGTGCGATGATGTGACGATTGAGGGTTTCGTCGTCCCTCCAGATGCTTGCCTGACGCCAAGTCAGCATCCCTAGCACAACGAGGACCACCGCTGCAACACCCAGCACACCCTTTTGCCATAAGCCGGGCAGGCGACACACGCTATAAGCAACTGCGCCGATGACGACGGCTATGACCCCAATGCCCGCGAGGTACTGAAAGCGGTCGGCGACAAACGCATACTCCATATAGCCGTAGTCGACAAAGCCCAGCGCTGGCGACAACGTGACCGCAAAAAACAACGCCCCAGCCAGCGGGCCACGCCCCAGCCGA
>JAGGDZ010000417.1 GCA_024648655.1 Chloroflexota bacterium
GCATGTATTCGAGGTGCTCCGGGACGTGGCGCTCGTAGGTGTCAAGCCAGTCGTCTAGGGTAGTTTCACCATTTTCGGGATGGAATGAGGAGTTTGCCCAGACAGCTTCGGGGAGCGACTTGATGAGAGTGCAGCTCTTATGGCGAAGCCACTTAAATAGGGCGATGGCATCTTCGGTACTCTGTTGATGGTAATCAAGGGAGGATGCCCACCGGTTCTCATCATAAGCCATAAGCGGCTCGCCCTGCTCGGCTATGATGCGGCGACAGCGGATGTAGCTGTTCACCTCGCTGTCGGTGATGTGGACGATGTGCTCGTGAATACTCCAGCAGCCGTGCTCGTCACGGAACTGCCACATCTCCCTAGGGAATTCTCTGAGCGCCTCGACTAGAACGTCGTAGGCTCCAGCGTAGGATGCAATTTTGCGGGCACGTTCCTTGCGTGTCATTCGTGCGCCTCCCATTTAATTTAGCCATTTTGTGATGCATTTCACATTATAGATTGCAGTCAGGCGGCGCGCAATGGATTTCAGGCGATGTGGATGGGTGAAAATTGACCGCGACATTAGGACTACTTATAATTGTGGCTCAACGCTAAGGAATGTCCCTAAAAGAAGGCAGTTCAGCCAAAGGAGAGACTTATGGTTCAGCAGCAGCCGCAGATTTTGAGGCCGGAGACTCTAGTGGAGGAGTTCAAGAAAAACGGCGTAACCCACATTGTAACGATTCCGGATAGCGAGACGAACTACCTGTACGAGCTGATGCTGGAGCAGGACTGGCTGGATGTGGTGCCGGTATCGCGCGAGGGCGAGACGATGGGCGTTGCCCTCGGTCTGAATGTGGCGGGCAAGGTGCCGGTGTGCCTGATTCAGAATACTGGGATGATGGAGTCGGGGGACTCGATACGTGGTATGGCGCTGGATACAGGATTCCCGCTTGTGATGGTGATCGGCTATCGCGGCTGGACGCGGTGGGGCAATACGCCCGACACCGCGGCAACCTATACCGAGCCGTTTCTGAACGCCTTCCGCATCAACTACTACTTGGTAGAGCACGACGAAGATGGCGACCGAATCTCCGAAGCGTTCGATGAGGCGCGGCGAACGAAGAGGCCAGTGGTTGTGCTGGTCGGAGACGAGTATCACGGGTTCAACCGATAGGGAGCGCTGTTGATAAGATGAACGGGGTGCGTAGGACATTAAGGAGATGAGATGCTAGACCCAATTGATGTATTCAATACGTTCAATCCGCATCGCGGCAACGCGATTGTGACGACGCAAGGAACGGCCGGAAGGCACTGGCAGGATATAAGCGACCAGCCGTCGCGGGACATCGCGCTGGGCGGCGCGATGGGGCACACGACTTCGGCTGCGTTTGGGCTTGCGCTGGGGTTGCCGGAAGAGAAGATTGTGCTGTTTGATGCAGAAGGTTCGCTGCTGATGAACCTGGGCGTTATCGCGAGCATCGCAGGTAAACAGCCGAAGAACTTCGTGCATTTCGTGCTGGACAACGAATGCTATGCGACGACGGGCGGACAGCCGGTGCCAAACGCAACAGACATCGACTATGCGACGATGGCGAAGGGAGCGGGTTATGCCGCAGCCTACAACTTCGATGACCTCGAAGAGTTCGCCACGAGTATCGAGGACATTATGAGTGAAGACGGGCCGGTTATGGTGGCGATAAAGGTACAGCCTGAGATACAGAACCTCCCGATCGGATTGCGAGAGCGAAGGGTTACACGCAGCAGGGCGGAGACGATTAACGACCTGCGGGCGGAGCTTGGTATCGGGGCATAGCAGAGCTAATCATAATCAGGTTGAGTCGAAGTGCACTTCCCCTCTACCTGGGAGCCTTCCTTTAACGGGAAGGCTCCGTTTCATGTATGGGCTGCGGATTCGGCGAGGGGACGGGGGCGATAGTAGATGCCCCAACGCTGCATGATGTCGGAAACACGGTCATCTTCGAGTTCGCCAAGCTCGCGAAAGAAGCCGGCGAGCGAGTGAGCGTGAAGCAGGTCTTCACCGCAGACCCAGTTCGCCTCGCCACGCACGACATAGACGAGGCCGTTCTGGTGCTCACACTGCATCTCGATACGCTTGCCTTCGTTGTCGTGCTTTATGATGAGTCCGAAGTCGGGCATTCAATTCTCCTTAGAAGGTGTCGTCGATGTTGAGGGTGACGTCGATCAGTGTGGCCGAAGTCAAGAATTCACCTGCGCCATAGGCGGCGACTGCTTCATAACCATGAGAACCAAGTAGCAGCACCTCTATGGACCGGGCATCAGCGTCAACCAGCCAGAACTCGTTCACACCATGACGGGCGTATAGAGCGCGCTTGAAGGTGCGGTCACGATGCGCCGTCGCGGGCGAAAGCACTTCGATCACGAGGTCGGGTGCGCCTTGGCTATTATTGCGAGTTATGACATGGGCGCGCTCCTGCGATACGAAAATCACGTCCGGCTGGACGACATCAGTCTCTGATAACACCACGTCGAAGGGCGCAATGTACACTCGACCAAGCACTCTTTCGCGCACGAACAGCGCTATCGCTATGAACAGACTGCCGACTACATTTTGATGTTGCTCTTTGGATGAAGGGACTAATATCAAATCTCCGTCGTGAAGTTCGTACCGCTTGTCTTCGGGCGCGTTGCAGTAGTCCTCGTAAGTGAATTTGATTCTCGCGCCTGTAGTAACCATGTTCGCCTCCGGATGGTATGTGGTTCGACAGGGTCACCGCGACCGGATGACGCACTGT
>JAGGDZ010000040.1 GCA_024648655.1 Chloroflexota bacterium
CTCGTTATGACGGCGGTCGTGGGCTTGCAAGCGCTGCTGTTCCAGGATGGCGGGCTGGTAGTGCTCGGCATCAATCTGCTGAACATGTCGATTGTCAGTGTACTCGCAGGGTATGGCGCGTACTGGGTCTTCCGCCGGCTTGGCTCAACTTTCAAGCACCTCATGGTAGGAGCGTTCATCGCAGCGTGGCTTTCGATCGTCGTGTCTGCGGCATCCACCGCATTGATGCTCGGAATGAGTGGCACAACCCCGCTTACGCTCGCCCTGCCCGCAATGATTGGTGTTCACATGCTAATCGGGGTAGGCGAGGCGCTGATAACTGTGTTCGCGCTGTCATTCATTCGAGCGGCGCGCCCCGCTCTCTTGCCTTTGCCCGCAAAAGCGACAGTATCGGATACGCTCGACGCACAGACTGCATCTTCTGCAGATAGAGGAATGGGAGCGCGCTGGTGGGTCGTCGGCTATATCGTCGCCGTGGCCGTTACGCTGCTCGCGCCGCTTGCATCAGGCTCTCCTGACGGATTGGAGCGCGTCGCAGAGGACGCGGGATTCATCGATCGCGCGCAGGACGCACCTTATGCCATAATAGCGGACTATGTGGTGCCTGGCATTCAGAATGAAGGTCTTGCGACGATTTTTGCCGGCGTCATTGGAGTAACGATCATATATGCCCTGGTTGCAGGCGCGATGTACGCCTTGTATTCGTTGTTCCGAAGGCGTGGAACCCTAGCACACGAATAATCAGAAGACTTCACCCCCATCTAGGGGAGGCACTTCGAACTTTAGATGACGACTGCCGCCGGATTTCTCGACCGCTACCTCGAAGGCGGAAGCTGGTTTCACAGGGCAGATGCGCGCATCAAGCTCCTGATGGCGCTGGGCTTCATATTTGCCACGACCTCTATACCGCCCGGCAAGTGGTCCGGCTTTGCGATGATGATGGCCCTGGTGTGGATTGCGGCAGGCGTGTCTCGCGTGGGACTGGTGCGTGTATTCTTGCGCTCGCTGGTAGCGATACCTTTCATCCTGATCGCGCTGCCTACCGTGTTCACAAAGCCCGGCGCGCTACTGTTTGAGCTTAATCTCGCCCTATTTGCGCTGACTGGAACACAGGAAGGGCTGGACTTCTTCATAAGCGTGCTGCTGAAGTCGTGGACATCAGTGACAGCGGCTGTCGTGCTGACCGCCACCACGCCACCGTTGCGCCTTCTAGGTGCGCTGCGCTCACTTCGCATTCCGGCAGTTCTGGTCGCTATCGTGATGCTGATGTATCGCTACCTGTTCGTGCTGATGGAGGAGGCGCAGAGCATGATGCGCGCCCGCGCCGCAAGGAGCGCGGCAATCGGGCGCAAGTCGGGCGGTTCGATCGTTTGGCGCGCAAAGTCTGCCGGAGGCATGGCAGGCTCGCTGTTCATCCGCACACTCGACCGCAGCGAGCGTATATACATGGCAATGGTCGCTAGAGGCTATGATGGAACGCTGCGGCAGGCGGGCGCAGTTCCGCTGAGGCGCGACGCAATGGTGGCGCTTGCCGTAGCGCTGTGCGTATTCGCCTCCGTAGCTGTTGCCGCAAGGACGGTACTGTAGATGGCAAGCCGGAACGGACATCACCCGGCAGTATCGGTGAACAGTCTGGAGTTCTCATATCCCGACGGGCGCCCCGCGCTGGAGGGCGTCGATCTTTCTATACAGCCCGGCGAGAAGGTGGCGATACTTGGTCCGAACGGGGCCGGCAAGTCAACGTTGCTGCTGCACCTCAATGGTTTGCTGCACGCAGGAAGCGGCGGTGTAGCCATAATGGGCCGCGAAGTTCGAGAGGGTGACAAGCGCGGACTGCAGGAGATACGCGCGTTGGTGGGCGTGGTCTTTCAGGACCCGGACGACCAACTCTTTTCGCCAAGCGTCCGTGATGATGTTGCATTCGGGCCCATATACATGGGCTTGCCCGGCAATGAAGTCGAGGCGCGTGTAAGAGATGCGCTCGCGCAGGTCGGGCTGGACGGCTACGAAGATAGGATGCCGTTTCACTTGAGCGGTGGCGAGAAGAAGCGCGCGGCAATCGCGTCCGTGCTTTCAATGCGACCGGAGATACTCGCGCTCGACGAGCCGTCCGCCGGACTGGACCCGCGGGCGCGCCGTGGACTCATTCGGATGCTCGACCGATTGGAGCAAACCATCCTCGTTACCACTCACGACATGCACATGGTGAAAGAGATATTTAATCGCTCGGTCATCATGGACGGCGGCAAGGTAGTAGCGGACTCGTCCACGCATGAAATCCTGTCGGACGAGCGGCTGCTCGAAAAGCACGGACTGGAATTACCTTAAGCGTCGTCTGCGCGAATGCAGGCTGTTGTTCCGGAGCACACCCGCAAGCGCGACGAGCGGCGCACCGCCGCCGACCATGTTGCTCGATAGTTGAAGCAAGGCTGCGCCCTTCTCGCACCGAGTGAGCAACGCCAAAGAAATAAGATTCCTTGCACTAACCGTGTACAGACTTTCTGCTTACATAACTTGCAATAATACTCCGATGTGCCGTTCGCGGCAGTTCGCGCTATAATGCCTCTGATTACGAACCCAAAAGAGGTGTGAGGATATGACGCTTCAGAGCCGAGCCAATGACATTGACCCTAAGATGCTGAACGCAGTGAAGTGGCGCTGCATCGGTCCACCACGCGGCGGTCGCGTGGTCGCGGTCGCGGGTGATCCGGTTGACCCCGGCATTTTCTACTTTGGCGCATGCGCCGGCGGCGTATGGAAGACCTACGACGGCGGCACGTACTGGGAGAATGTGTCGGACGGCTACTTCAAGACTGCATCCGTCGGCGCGATCGCCGTGTCAGACTCCGAACCAAGCGTCGTGTACGCCGGCATGGGCGAGGCAACCATCCGCCTCGACGTGACGCACGGCGACGGCGTGTACAGGTCAAACGACGGCGGCCACTCGTGGGTCCACGTCGGGCTTGAGGACACTCGGCATATCTCCAGCCTCCGCATTCACCCCACAAACCCGGACATTGTATTCGTAGCCGCCCTCGGCCATGCTTTCGGCCCCAACGAACAACGCGGCGTCTTCCGCTCCACCGATGGCGGCAAGAACTGGGAGCGCGTCCTCTACAAGAGCGAGAACGCCGGCGCCGGTGACCTCAGCATCGATCCCTCAAACCCAAACTTTCTGTTCGCCTCCATCTGGCAGGTGCGCCGTAACTTCTGGAATCTCAGCAGCGGGGGGCCAGATAGTGGCATCTGGCGCAGCAGGGACGGCGGCGACACTTGGGAGGACGTGTCGAACAACCCAGGCTTGCCGAACCTTCCTTTCGGCAAGATTGGAGTGGCAATATCCCCCGCTAAATCGGGACGCATCTACGCCACGATAGAGGCACACGAGCCTGGTGTTTACCGCTCTGATGACTACGGCGACACATGGGAACTCGTCTCAGACAACCGTGACCTTCAAGGGCGTCCGTGGTACTATCAGCATATCTTCGCAGACCCGCAGGACGCTGACACGGCATGGGTGCTGAACTACGGTGCGTGGAAGTCCGTTGACGGCGGCAGAACATGGACTGAGGTGAACACCCCACACGGGGATAACCACGATCTCTGGATAGACCCACGTAACCCCCGCCGCCTCATCGAAGGCAACGACGGCGGCGCCTGCGTCAGCTACAATGACGGCGAGACCTTTTCCACCATCTACAACCAGATGACATCGCAGTTCTATCATGTGACCACTGACACGCAATTCCCTTACCGCGTCTATGGCACACAGCAAGACAACAGCGCAATCAGCGTACCTTCGCGCTCGCACAAGGGCGCGATACCGTGGGGCGACTGCTATACGACCGGCAGCTCCGAAAGCGGATACATCGTTGTTGACCCGACCAACCCGAACATCGTCATCTCAGGAGCGATAGGCTCTTCGCCGGGCGGCGGCGGCAACATGCTGCGCTACGATCACTCGACCGGGCAGGTTCGGATAATCACCGTCTGGCCCGAGTTGAACACCGGCTACGGCCCCGTTGACGCACGATACAGGTTCCAGTGGACATACCCGATACAATTCTCACCCCACGACTCGGGCATCCTCTACGCGGCGGGAAATGTCGTATTCCGCTCAACCGACCAGGGAGAAAGTTGGGATCCAATCAGCCCTGATCTCACGCGCAACGACCCCGACAAGCTCCAGCCCTCCGGCGGCGAAATCACCGGAGACGCATCCGGAGCAGAGACCTATTGTACGGTCTTCTCATTCCTCGAATCGCCCCACGAAAAGGATGTTTTCTGGGCAGGCTCGGACGACGGCTTAGTTCACATCTCACAAGACGGCGGCGCCAACTGGCAGAACATCACGCCGCCTGAGCTTGAAGAGTGGACCCGCGTGGACATGATCGAAGTTTCCCCGCATGATCCGGCAACGGCATACCTAGCCGGCACGCGCTACAAGTTCGATGACAACAGGCCCTTTCTGTTCAAGACTGCCGACTACGGCGCGACATGGCGTTCCATCACCGGCGACTTGCCGCAAGATGACTTCACACGCTGCATCCGCGAAGACACAGAGCGGCAGGGTCTCCTGTACGTCGGTACTGAGACCAGCATCTATGTGTCGTTTAACGATGGTGAGACCTGGCACTCGATGCGCGGCAACCTGCCTGTTGTTCCTGTGTACGACCTCGCCATCAAGGACGACGACCTTGTAGCGGCAACTCATGGGCGCTCATTCTGGATTTTGGACGGCATCAGCCAGCTCAGGCAGGTGTCAGGCGAGTTCGCAGACGAGGACATGTATCTGGTCAAGCCGCCCATGAAGATTCGCCTTGCTGCACCTTTCCGAGGGCGCAACGGCAGCGCATCTAAGAACTACCAGCTTGCGCTCGGCGCGGCGGTCGCATTTATCGACACGAAAGGGGAATACGATGAGGTAAACAGGAAGATGCTGGATGCAGGCGAAAACGAACCCGGCGGCGTCCGTGTCTGGTACTGGCTGAAGGACAAGCCTGAATGCGAAGTGACGCTCACCTTCTTGGACTCGAATGGCGAGGAAATCAAGGCATATTCCAGCAAGAAAGTGGACGATGACGATGATTCGGGCGATCCGCGCGTTCCGGCCGAGTCGGGCATGAATCTCTTCGATTGGGACATGCGCTATCCGGGCGCGCACACGGTACCCGACGACAAGACCACTGAAGGCGTTGGCCGCGGTCCGCTCGCGCCCCCAGGCTCGTATCAGGTCAAGCTTACTGTCGGCGATCAGTCACAGATCCAAACCTTCGAGATGGTCAAGGACCCTCGCGTGGATACGACTCAGAAGGACTTTGACGCGCAGTTCGAGCTTCTACTGCGTATCCGCGACAAGCTCTCGGAGACGCACGACAACATCAACAAGATACGCAGTACGCGCTCGCAAGTCAGCGAGTGGGCGACTCGCGCGGAAGGAACGGCGGCTCAAGATGCTGTCTCTGACGCAGCCGACGCATTGAAGGCAAAACTGGAAGAGATAGAAGCCACGTTGATACAGACGGAATACAAAGGAGCGCGGGATAGGCTGCACATGCCGATCAAGCTGAACGCAAAGCTGGCAGGGCTGACACCCGTTGTGTCCGCCGGCGACTATCGCCCGCCCCAGCAGGCGTATGCTGTCTTCGACCATTACACTGAACTACTGGACTCTCAGTTCACCGCGTTGCAAAGCGTTCTCGACGGGGACCTCGACGAATTCCAGAACCTGCTTGCCGAGCTGGAGATACCTGCGATTGTCCCTAGAGCGGAGGCGTAAGCAGTGGCCGGCAGGAGGACACTCAAGCCAACTCAAGCCGACGAGTTCCCACCTGCCGGCCGCTCAAGTCGAGTGGCTTTCCTTCGCTTGCTTGCGTTAAGCTTATGGACTCGAACATAGAGCGCTTCTCCTCGTCTTCCGCGGAGACATCCGCATACACACGAGCGGCGCCATATTCTACGCCCCAGCGAATCGCCGCCTGAATCAGGGCTTGCCACGTGCCGACGTGGTCGCCGTGCGTGAATCCGTCCACGCGGCATTCCCCTTTACCATCGAGCCGCGCCGTTGACAGCCCCACAACATGCCCGATGTTTGTGCCGGCGCAGAACCAAGCGCCGCGCCCATCGTTGGCGATGGCAGCATATCGACGGTACAATCCCAGGCATGAATCTTGCACCGCGTACCGAGTGGACATCATCCCCGCATTAAAATCCAGCACCTGCCAGTTATGCGGCAACGCCAACAGTGGGATCATCGGGGCGCGCGCGGCGGGCGATGGAAGCTTAATCTGCACAGTCTCGCCGCGGATACCGCGAAAGTAGTCCACGAAGAATTCCTCAGGTGATTCCCCGTTCAACACATTCACCATCAGATTCGCCCCCGCCAACTTGCGCCACCCCAGACGATAGTAGATTCTGGCGGCGGCGGGATTCACCGTGCCGAGAAACAGCGCCTGCCCTCCGCGCGCCCTGAAATCACCCAGTGCCTCCTGCGTAAGTGTGGTAGCTATACCTAAGCGCCGCGCTTTCGGACTGGTCGCCACCTCACCTAACCCACCAAGGCTCGGCATGCTATCCGAGGAAGCTACTAGGCACGCGCCCGCTAATTTACCTCTCAATCTGTGGATATAGACCTTTATTCGGGAGTGAGGTGCTTCATCCCCCAACAATGCCTCACATGTCAGGTCGATGCCATCCTCGAATATTGGCAGCCAGAGCTCCATCAATTCGTCCACAAGTGTGGGGGCTAAAGGTGCTTCATATCTCATTCTGACACCTCTGGAAATTAAATTCTGTAACCGTCCCAAAGTTGGTGGGACTTTTGGTGGGACTAAGGAAACGGCTCCGAATCCTGATAAGATTTTGGGAACACACCTGATGCCTGTCAGGAGTCCCAGTCGATGCCAAGGGTACGATTCACGCTGCCGGAGGTCAAGCAGCCGGACACTCGCCCACCATCGTGTCCGCACTGCGCGGGAGTCGCATTTCACAAGCACGATCGCCTACAGAAGAGGATAAAAAATCTGTATATCAAGCGCGCTAAGAGGTAACCTCAAAAGGTGTGTAAATAGGTCAGACGGTGTGGCATTCCTTTGAACAAAAGCGGGCTTGAGATCCTAAAAGAGGAGGCACACCGTCCATGAGCAAGAGAACCACTGAAAGCATAGTAAAGTCAAGTCCTGAATGAGACGAACTCGAAGGCCGGCTGAGAGCGAGTATGCAGAAGCTGATTTAGGAGACACTCGAAGAGGAGATAACCGAGTTTCCGGGTAGGGCGAAGTCGGCGGCCGGTCTGATGCGGACGCCCCTTACAGTCACGAGTCGGAACATCAACGCTACCAAGTACGCAAAGTCACGGCACATTAGCCCCTGGAGCGACCAGTCCGCTCGTCAGCGCGTCCGCAAGCGCGGAGCGAGCATCGTCCGAGGATATTTCGTAGTGATGCCGCAACGCGATATATGCCTCAGACGACTTGTTTCGAGGCACTCAGACGGTG
>JAGGDZ010000223.1 GCA_024648655.1 Chloroflexota bacterium
ATCGGCGTATAGACCGTGCTGGCAAGGATATTGATGATGCGTCCGCCCTCCTGTGCCCGCAGATGCGGCAGCGCCTCCCGCGTCATCCGCGCGAAGAAGAACAGCGAGCGATTCGCCGAAACCTGCCACAACTCTTCGGTGGAATCCTTGGCGTAGGCTTGCGGCGGTCCCCCGGAGTTGTTCACCATGATGTCCAGCTGTCCGAAGCGTTCCACCGTGCCTGCCACCAGCTCGGCGATGGTCTCCTCCTTGTCCAGGTCGCCGGCAAAGGTGAAAATCTCTGCCCCCGTAGCGTTCCGAATTTCGTCCGCCGCTCGTTCCAGATCTGACACCGTGCGAGCGCACATCGCCACCCGCGCACCCTCCTCTGCCAGCACCTCCGAGCATGCACGTCCCAGCCCTTTGCTGGCGCCGCCCACAATCGCTACCTTGCCGTTCAATTCCAAGTCCATTATTAGTCCGGCCTCCTCAACTGCTGCCGCCGATTATAGCAGGTTAAGCAGGAACCTTTGCAGTCGGATTTGTTATTGCTCAGCGATTATGTCCGCCTGACGGAGCAACTGATGTCTAAAGCGACCTAATCTGATACTATCACTGAATAAGTTAGTGACATTTATGCTGGTCATTCACACTGACATTTATCCTGAGCAACGACATCACGCTGGCACTTTCTTGTTCCGCTCTTGACACAGATGACGAACCTGTTGAAACACCGCTGGGCTATCATGGGCCTCTGGCTTCTATCCAGCGTCGCGGGTTTCATGATGGTCATAAGTGTCGGACTGTTGTTGCCTTCGATCAGCGTTGACCTCGGTCTCACGCCCACACAGCAGGGATTCTACGGCTCCGCGGCGTTCCTCGGAAACCTGTTTCTGACGCTGCCCATAAGCTGGTGGGTCTCTAGGTACAAGCCCAAGATTCTTACCACGGTTACATTCGCGCTGAGTTCTGCGCTGATGTTCGTGCAGGTCTGGGCACCCAACTTCGCCATCGTGCTGCTCGGACGCCTGGGCTTCGGCATCTCGACACTCGCTCGTGAGCCTGCCCGCGTCCTGCTCATGCACCGGCTGTTCACGCCAAGAGAGTTCATTCTTGTCTCCGGCGTGTACAATCTGCTGTTCGGTCTTGTCGTCGGTGGCGGGTTGGTCTTGACACCAATCATCCTGAGTCGCGTCGGCGACGATTGGCGGCGCGTCCTGCTAACCTTCGCGGTGACTCTCGGAGTTCTGGCCGTGCTCTGGACGATCCTAGGAAGCGACGGTGAGGAAAATGCCGAATCGGAGCGACAGGAGGCAGATCCCGCCGACGGAAGGCTCGGAATCATCAAGCACGTGCTGAGATATAAGGAGCTATGGATAGCGGGCACAGGATCGATGGGAACCACGATGGCATGGTCGTCTTTCGTGAACTTCTACCCCACCCTGATGCTGGACGTTTACGACGTGTCCCTCAACTGGACTGGGCTGCTACTGGCAATCGGCATTGGCATGGGTGGGCCGTCGGGGATCGCGCTCAGCTGGATCGTACCGAGGGTGAGCGGAAACAGGCGCAGGAACATACTCCAGGCGATTGGGGTTGTTATGGTGGCGACATACTTGGGAATGATTCTCACAGACATGATCCCTCTACTCATCTTCATAACGCTCGTCAGCGGAATGGCGCAGGGATACTGGCCGATCCTCAACTCGATACCGTTCTACCTGCCCGGCATAAGGCCACGGGAGTCCGCAGTTGCACTGTCCTTCATGATGACGCTAGGCACGTTCGGGGTAGCCACCGGCCCGGCGCTGGTAGGCGCGCTCCAGGAAAGGCTCGGCGACCTGAGACTCGCCATGATCATCGTCAGCTTCGCGCCGATCTTGCTCGTCATTTGCTCGTCTCTGATCCATATACGCACCGACCACGACGACGAGCGCCTAGAAGTAGGAAACGAAGAGCATCGGCCATAGAATACGCAGACACTTAGTAACTATCTCAAAACGTTGGTCAGTGTTCGATACTTCACGCAATCAGTAAGCAGAATTCAGTTGAGGTGAAACACCCAAATTGCTCAAACAGGATGCGCCCAATACGATCTGGAAGTGCTGAAATGCACGGATGTATCGGCGAGATTCTTGCAACCCACATTTGAATGGATGTCAACAGCAGCAGAAAATCCACAGACGGTACCCTCGACTTTGCACATATGGATGCCCCACCGAGGCGGCTATGCCGTGCGTGGGCTATGCCGTGGTAGGATGTTCGCACAGGAGGGCTTCCAGAATGACCACGACCATTTCAAATACAACCATTGTGACTTGCGACCCGCAGCGGGCGGTGTACTACGGCGCAGGGATGGCCATAGATGAGGGACGTATCGCGGCGATTGGACCCAGTGATGAGATCGAGGCACGCTATCCTGACGCGGACCGTGTCGATGGGCGCGGGCGGGCGGTGTTCCCGGGTATGGTCAACTGCCATACTCACATGCTCGCCACTGCCGACCGGGGCATACTGGAGGACTTCGGGTTTCCGACGACGCTCAGGTTTCCGACGACTGGCAGGGGGCTGCTGAACCCCGATGAGCGCAACGTGTTCGGCCTGCTTGCGGCGGCAGAGTCGATCCGTAGCGGGGGGACGACTCTGCTTGAGATCTCGGACCGCATTCCGCAATATGCCGGCAGCCTCTCCAACACGGGCCTTCGGCTGTTTCTGGCAGAGAACATCAACGACATAGACGACGAGCAGTTCAGGGTAGGTCGCTACGAGTTCTCTGATGCCAAGCTCGAGGCAGGGCTTCTGCGAAGCGCCGACCTCATATCGTCGTGGCATGGACGGCGCGATGGCCGCGTGCAGTGCTTCGTGGCTGCACACGCGCCGGAACTGTGCTCCCCTGCTCTGCTTCGGAGCGCGGTCGAGATGGCAGAGCGGCACGATCTGAGGTACACCATCCATCTGTCCCAGAGCTCGCTGGAGGTGGAAGGGGTAATGAGGACGCGCGGGGTCAGGCCCACGCAGTACCTGTTCGCCAACGACTTCCTGAGCGACAGGCTGGTGGCCGCACACTGTCGCTACCTGGACGACTCGGAGGTCGCGCTTCTCGGACAGCATGGCGTGGCGGTTTCCAATAATCCGGCAATCGCCGCCCGGCGCGGAGCGGCAGCTCCGGCGTTCGAGCTGCAAGCCGCAGGGTGTCCCATCGGGATGGGGTCGGACAACATGGCCGAGGACATGATAGAAGTGGTGCGGTCCGCGCTGTTCCATGAGCGTGTCAGGAGAAACGACGAGATGTGGCCTCAGCCGGAAGACGTACTCGACTGGGCAACCATAGGCGGCGCGAGGTCGCTGGGCGTAGCCGACGAGGTCGGCAGCCTGGAAGTGGGCAAGAAGGCTGACCTGTTCGTGGTCGATCTCAGACAGTCCCACCTGGTGCCGACGCTAAGGGTCGTCTCAGTGTTCGTCCATCAGGCACAGGGGGCAGACATCAGCGACGTCATGGTCGAAGGCAACTGGATAATGCGGGACAGACGCATCCTGACCTTTGACGAGGACGATGTGATCGCACGGGCCGAGGCGATTGGACACAGGGTCTGGAGCCACATCGTGGACGAAAATCCGGACGTGCCGTTCCCCGTGCGGCTTCCACCGGGGCCTCTGGTGTGAGAGCGAGCCTGTATCAATTTAGCCTGTACAATTCAGCCGGAGGCGCAACCGTAGGGCGCCCCTTGTGGGCGCCCCGAGCATGACGACCGACACGGGCAACCACAGCGTGAAGGCGGCACACTCGCCAGCGGTTCGCCGGGTTAGAGAGACGGCGCTATCGTAATCGGGCAGCACCTATCCAACCACACGCTTCGTTACAGCTATGCGCGAGACTTGCCGACGAACTGTGGCCGATTATCGGTACGTCCTGTTCGTGCGCCGATGCGTACGAGCGCAGGCTGCGCCCCGCTCCCGTGCTACTCCTTGACAGTGTGCGGCATCGAACATACCATCCGTCTTGTAAACTCAGGCGGAGGTGGCTCTTCATGTTGGATACTATTGTAACTGGCGGGCAGGTTGTGACTCCGCAGGGAGTGCTGGAGGCGGACATTGCCATCTCGGATGGCAGGATCGCGGCACTCGCGCATCCTGGGGTGCTCTCGACTGAAGGGGCGCAGGTCGTCGATGCGTCGGGGTTGATTGTGCTTCCGGGCGGTATCGAACCACACACGCATATCGGTATTCCGGTGCCTGAGCAGTGGGCCGGTCGGCCGGAGGTGTTCACGCAGCCTCCGGAGGCTGCTACACGGGCGGCGGCGTTCGGCGGAGTTACCACCCTGCTCGATTTCGCGGGGACGCTGCCGGTCACGCCTGACGACCCCGTATCTCCGGATCCTATCATGCAGCAGCTGGAGTCGCGGCAGCAGGCGTTCGCGGGACACAGCTACATCGACTTCGCGTACCATTACATACTCGCGGGCGCGGTGAGTCCAAAGACCATCGGTGAGATCGGAGAGGCGATCCAGGCAGGTCAGGCCAGCTTCAAGATTTTCACGACTTTCGGCGGTCGCGTGCCATACGGTCACCTGCAGGCAATCTTCGAGGAAGTATCGAAGAATCAGGGCATCATGGCGGTCCACGCAGAGGACGACGATATGGTGACCTACATGGAGGAGAAGCTGAAGCGTGAGGGCAGGGATCAGGGTCACAACCTGCACTTGGTGCATAGCAACATCTCCGAGGACGTCTCGTTCCGCAAGGTGATCAGGATGGCGGAGCACGCGGAAGTGGCGATCTATTTCGTCCACGTCACTGCCAAGGAGGGCGTGGCGGCTATCGGTGAGGCCAGGGAGCGCGGTCAGCCGGTGTATGGCGAGGCGCTGCACAACTACCTTGAGTTTACCTGCGACGACTACAAGAAGCCGAACGGCACGAAAATTCACACGTACCCGGCTATCAAGTACGAGTCGGACAGAGACGCGCTTCAGCTTGGGCTGATGGACGGTCGGGTATCCACGACGGCTACGGACGAGTACACCACCTACAAGGACGTCAAGTTCTGGGGGCAGACCATCGAGACGGTGTGCGGAGGTCATAACGGCATCGAGACGAGGATCCCGGTTGCGTTCACGAAGTTCGTTTCGCAGGGCGGCATGTCGCTGACGCAGTTCGCGGACATAACCTCGACCAACGCGGCGAAGATCCTTGGGCTGTACCCTCGGAAGGGGGTCATTGCGCCGGGTAGCGATGCCGACCTTGTGTTCATAGACCCGAACGTCCGCAAGACGCTCACGCTCGACGACCTCCACGCGGACTCCGACTATAGCATCTGGGAGGGATTCGAGTGCGAAGGATACCCTGTGAAGACGATGCTGAAGGGTAAGGTGATCGTGGACGACGGCAAGCTGGTCGGCAGCTCGTCCGACGGCGAATGGCTGCCGCGCAGGATATCGCCTGAGACGCTGGCGCGACCGGTGGTCTAGGCATCACGCAGGCGTCAGCCGCTGCGTTCAGCAAACTCGATCTTCGCGGACTCCAGCAGCGTGGCATCGCGCAGCGGATCGCCTGCTGCCAGACTTAGCGTCTTGGCGACCAGGAGCGCGTTCGAGAGAGCAAGATCGGTGATGGCAGTCTCGGTCATCTCTCTTGAATGTGCAGCGACCTGTTCCTCGCTGACCGCAAATCTCATCTCGAAAGCCGGAATCACCTGGCTCACATTGCCGAAATCGGTTGAGCCCCCACCGCCTGGACGTCCTGACAAGGGTTCGTCCATCTTCATGCCTAGTGCCTCGGCGTTGGTTCCGACAGCCTGTGCCAGATCTACTGGTGTCTATATTGCTCTCTACAACCGAAAATTTGTGGAGCAGAAGATTGCCAGAAATCAACCATAGTAGAGCATTAGTGAATTTATACTTTCAAGGAACTTATACATTA
>JAGGDZ010000217.1 GCA_024648655.1 Chloroflexota bacterium
CAAGCTCCCTTGACGTCGAAGGTTTCATGGTCGAGCCTGAAAACGCCGCCCGGGCCGCCGCCGTCCGGCGTTCCCAGAGCGTTGATGTAGATGGCATCCGGGCCGCAATGCACCGTGTGTGGTCTGCTGTAGCCGGTCTTTTTGGCAAGCTCGTCCGCTTCGATTATCCTCTTGATGGTGGGGTTTCGCGGGTCAGGCTTTGTATCTATGACGTAAATGCGCGAGGAACGCAGCCCGCAGAATAGAAGGTAGCGGCGCTCCACATGTGGGTGCGGCATATTCGGGCACAGAGACGCACTGCAGGCGTTCCAGCCGAAATGGTGTAGCTCGTCACCGACATTCGGCAACTCAAGCCGTCCCACCAGCTCTCCGTAAGTGTCCGATTCGGGGGAAACATCCATGACGCCAACTGCGTCCGGCTTACCCGACCCCGGCGGGCTGACAATAGTCACATACGCGAGTTCTTCCTGGGGCGCATCCATCGCCATCTTCGGTGTTGGGTAGAATGTCGGATCCGGCGTCCAAGTAACCAAGGCGAAATCCTCCTTACGAGTAGAAGTCAAGTTCTCACTATGAACATTTATTTGTCGAACATTTATTTACATTTATTTATCGGTAACAATTCAACGCGACTTTGAAATTGAAAGCCAGACAATCAGCGAGGAAGGATTATACACTCATACATAAAGTACCGCAACATCTAGCATAACCTGAAGGTAATGCTAAAAACTAGTCATCAGTTGCCGGAAGATTCAGCTGCGGGCGCAGAATCCTGCACCGATTCCATGGGCTGCGCATCATCCTCTACCTTCGGTATGGAAGGTTCGATTTCGTCCTCCGCTCGCCACTCGCTCAGGAAGTATAGCAGGACACTTCGCCCTGCCGCCGCCAGAGGCGGGCCTAGTATTATACCCCACAGTCCGGCAACCTCGCTGCCTATTATCAAAGCAGCCAACACCATTACGGGATGTAGGTTCAGAGATTCGCTCTGAATGCGTGGAACCAGCAAGGAGTTTTCGAGAAGCTGCACCAGAAGGTAGAGCAAAATCACCGGAATTATCATGTCGGGAGCAAAGGCAAGCGTTACTATTACACCCGGGATTGCGCCGAGCCATGGGCCAATGACGGGAATAAGCTCAAAGATGCCGGCGACTATTCCCAAGACCGGGGCATAGGGTGTAAGTTTAGGGGCAAACAGCAAGCCCATCACGAATAGCCCAAGGAACACGACCAATCCAACGACCAGACCCAGTAAGAGCTGCCCCCGAATGTATGAGCTGAATACGTCGTTGAGGATGCTGAGGATATTCTGCGTGTGCTTTCTCGGCTCAGGCGAGAGAGTGTTCAGCATGCCTTCGATTAGTTTGCCGCGGTCTTTGAGGATGTAGAAGAGAATCAGCGGAACCATCGCAAGCCCGAGCAGGAGCGAAACCGTCTGAGATATAACGCTCAAGGTGCGTCCTGCGACTCTCTTGCCCGCATCGACTACGACATTGCCAATGTTCTGAGCGGCGTCTTGTACGATGCTAGTCAGTTCCGGCGGAATGTCTATCGCCAATCGGGTGCTGACGGTCTCGAATGTGACACGTGCGGCCTCTATCAATTGTGGAAGGTCATGGATGAACGCCTGCACTTGGTGGATTATGGCGGTGACGCCGGCGACAATCGCGAGGACTGCGAGGATAGCTGCGATGATGAATATCACCGCGATGACGATGACGCGCTTGAGTTCAGGTCGGGACGACATCCATGGAATGCGACGTTCGAGCCAAGTTACGAAAGGGTCAAGGATGTACGCCAGCGCGCCGCCGATTATGAAGGGCAGCAGCGCGGTCCTGAGCTGGTACATCAGTAGCACGGCAACAACTGCGCCAAGCAGCAGCCATAACAGGCGACTGATTCTGAATGTTGGAGAGGTCATCGGAAAGCACCAAGCCTGAACTCCCGGAACAGCGAAAGCTACTTGGGATGTATCACCACTTTGCGCCTATCGCCGTAGCCGTCGCTCTCGGTTACCACATCGGAACGGTCAGCAAGCGCCATGTGAACCTGGCGGCGCTCGTTCGGTGGCATAGGCTCGAGGGGAATGGACCTGCCACGCTGCGCCACGCGCTGCGCTACACGCCGGGCAAGATTCGCCACTGAGTCATAACGCCTCTGCTGGTACCCTTCGACATCAACCATCAGGTTGGTGCGTTCTCCTATTTTGCGGCTGACAAGAAAGCTGACGATGAATTGCAACGCCCGCAGCGTTTCTCCGCGAGTGCCGATTAGGAGGCCGGAGTCGTCCCCTTCAATCTCGAACACGGGACCTTCGTCATCGCCGGTGTACGGTTCTCTGAGATAGACATCCGCCGAAACGCCCATTTTGTTCAGAAGTGTGCTTAGGACATCGTACCCAACTTTGACGACTTCAGACGTCTCTTCTTCTTCCTCGAAGTCGTCAAAGTCATCATAATCGTCGTCCAAATCATCCGCGAATGGAGAGAAGTTTACCAGAGCGTCAGGCTGGGTTTCAGGCGACGGTTCATTCTCCGCGAAGGATTCGTCCTCGTCCGCCGTAAGGGTGACTCTTACGACCGCGGGTTCGCTGCCGATGCCGAGCAACCCACTTCTGCCTTCGCTAACGACGTCTATTTCTACCTCGTCTCGACCTGCGCCTAGCTGGTCGAGAGCCGCTTCGATTGCCTCTTCGGGTGTTTTTCCCGTTGTTTCTATCGTCCGCATCGCTCGTAGTCTCCTCTGATTCGGAAGTAACCAGCGCGGGTGCCGATGCCGTCGCGGAAGCCACTGCCGGCACAGGCTCTTCGCGCTTGAATTTAAGCATATCCGTGAGTGGGCCCCAGCCCGTAACGAAGCCTTGAATAATCATCCCCACGATGTTGGACACGACCCAGTACAATGCCAGTCCGCTGGGGAAGGTAGTGGTGAAAAAGCCGAACATTATCGGCATCATCCACAGCATCATCCTATTGGTTGACGCCTGGCGCGGATCCGCCGACGGCATCGTGGTCGTCTTCTGCATCAGCCACATCGACACTCCGACCAGAACGGGCATTACGGGGAGGCTGTCAGGCTGCGCCAGGTCCAACCACAGGAAGGTATTGTTGATAGGGATTACGTCGTTCACTCCGGGCAGCCATGAGTACAGGTGTCCGGATAGTCCTACCAGCCGCTCGGGAGTGGATGGCAGAGTCTGAATGACCGCCTGGAACAGACCAATCCAAATTGGAAACTGGATGAAAAGCGGTCCGAGGCAACCTATGGGATTGACACCGTTAGCCTTATAGACCTCCATAGTAGCGCGAGAGAGCTGCTGCCTATCGTCCTTGTGTTTTTCCTGCAATTCCTTGAGCTGAGGCTGGAGCTGTGTCATCTTCAGCATCTGTCGGCTCTGGCGCACCGTGAGCGGTATGAGCACTATCCGCACAATCAGCGTGAAGAGGATAATAGCGATTCCGAAATTCAGGAAGGAGACGCTATACAGTAAAACCAAGCTGTTTATCATCGGCTGGATGATAGCCAGGTTCCAAATGTCGATGAATATCTGTAGTATCTGCATCAGTGTTGGTCGGTTCGCTTATCGCTTGATTCAGTCTGTCTATCGTAGCCTAACAGTCTTCTACGCGGCCTCTCTGAACTGGGTTGTCCTCATCGGGTTGATGCACCCACTCTTCGTCAGGGTTGCCGTTTGTCTTGACTCGCAGAGCGCGTATGGACTTGTCTTTCGCGCTCAGAAAGACGACATCTTCCTTCACCGCAAGCGATGAGCGAATTTCGGTTCGCATGTTGCAAGAATCGACGGGGTTGCCGTCGCTGATTCGCGCTATGTGGAGCCTGCCGTCGTCAGAGCCTATCGCTATCATATCAAAAATGACGGCCGGCGACCCGACGATGGGGCCTTCCGTAGTGAGGGACCAGCGCAAAGCGCCGGTACGCTTGTCCAGCGCGTAAAGCCTACCGTCCAGAGAAGAGGCGTACACATCGCCGCCGTGTACCAGAGGCGCGCCCCAGTACCAGCTGTCGGCGCCATCGAATTTCCAGCGCAACGTGCCGTCCAAGGCGCTCACGGCGTAGAATACGCTATCGAACGAGCCAAAGTACACAGTGCCTTCATCATATGCGGGCGTGGATGCGATAGCGCCGTTGGTGGTGAACTGCCAGAGCTTGCTGCCGTCCTCAAGGTTGATTGCGTAGAGGTTCTTGTCGAGCGAGGTGGCATATACTACGCCGTCAACCTCGATTGGAGACGACCAGACCTTGTTGCCCGTCTGGAAAGTCCAGCGTTCGGAAACGCTCCAGCGTTGCTGGTCGTCCGCCTCCTGATCGAACGCATAGACCTTGCCGTTGTCAGCGCCGACCAGCACGATATCGCCTGCCAGTGTGGGGCCGCCCACTATCCGTGTAGGTTCGTCTTCGCCTTCTTCATAAAGTGGTTCCTCCCACTTCTTATCGAGGCTTGGCGTGAAACGCGCGTACAGCACACCGTCGTATCCACCGAAGTACAGGGTGTCATCGACCAGTACGGGAGTGCCATAGACACCGCGCTGCGCTTCTTCCCCGACCAGGGTGAATCCCGCATGGATTTCCTCGCCGTTTTGGATATCGAGAGCGCGCACATCGCCCGCTCGCGTGCCTACGTACAAGGTATCCCCACCAACCACCCCGCCGGACCAGCCTTCAGGCGTTGCGATGCGGCCGGCACAGCCGCCTAGCGCGACCAGCAACAAGGGTAGGATTGCCAGAGTGAATTTCTTGGTCATGCTTGTCTTTCGGGGCTGCTGCATCTCCACTCCCTGCCTTCGCAGGGGATGGGAATTATGTCATGGTACGGGATCGTAGCCGCTGCTGCCGCCCGGCCTGCACCTAGCGAGGCGCTTGATGCCAAGGCATACACCCTTGGCGACGCCATACTTCTCGATGGTTTCATAAGTGTAGCGCGAACAGGTCGGCTCGTGGCGGCACAGTCCCACAGAAATGTATGGAGACAGAGCCTGCTGATAAAGACGAATGGCTCCCAGCGCAACAGCTTGCATCATTAGATTAAATTGCCGTTTCCTTCAAGGCACGGATATGTCGAGACTTGCTACACTCGCTTTACGTCGAATCAGTAGGAGGCGCGCGGTCCAGCAGTTTCGCACGGCGGAACAGCCGGAGCAGCGATCGGTTGAGACGACGATAGCCGGCGTCTGCGGCGTCTTTGCGCGCAATCACTACGAAATCCCAACCGTGCTCTATATGCGGCAGAACCTCAACGCGGGCGGTTTCTCTAAGTCTGCGCTTCACGCGGTTACGCACAACGGCGTTGCCTACCCTCTTGCTTACCGAGAACCCGAATCGACTATGTTCCGCATCCGTGCGCCGCGCCGCGAGCACAAGCCTTCTGTCCGCCCAGCTTTTGCCTTCGCGCCTCACCGCCGCGAAATCCCTAGACTTTCTCAAGCGATGTTGCTTCTGCATATCCACTCACGGACACTGTGCACCCGACATTACTGCCTCCGGAGCGAGTTCCCAAGACAAGGTTACACAGTAAGCTTGTGGCGTCCCTTGAACATGCGGCGCTTCAACTCGTTGCGACCGTTCTTGGTGCTCATGCGCGACCGGAAGCCATGCACTCGCATCCGCCGACGCTTCTTGGGTTGATAGGTTCTCTTAGGCATTTGCAGCTGCTTTCAAACTTGCTGCCAGTCCGCATTAGGCACGGGTGTCCTTCGGCATTTGGTCTAGCAGCCCTGAAACAAATTTACGAAAGTCCAATAACCGATTATACTTATGGCTGAAACGAAGGTCAATTGAAACTCTCTTGTGTGCTTGATAATTCTGACCTCGTTAGAGAGACGGACCGGTATTTCGTCGTCAGACCGGCTTGAGAATTCGACGCAGCATCAGAAACCAACAGGAACGAGGGTGCCATGGATAGGTTGGGACTACTGCTTCTGTTGGTAGCATTGCTGGCTGCGTGTGCACCGGAAGGACCTGCAACAACCCCTACGTCTATTGCCGCTACACCTACCATGCCCGTCATGCCCGCGCCGACCGTCGTCCCTACGCCGGAAACGCTCGCCGTTGCCAGCCCTCTCCCCGTTACTTCGCCTTCGCCCACTGCGGCGCCTGTCGCAACTCCAACCACCCTGCCTGTCGAGCACCCCGACGTTCGTTGCGAGTCGGATGTGTCAACGGACGACAATCCACCGGAGTTAGGCGAAGTTATAGAACAGCTGGGGTTTGCGTTTCAACCGTCTGTGATGCCGAGCGGGTTCAACTTGGCGGGAGTATCTTTCAATAACAACCAAGTTAGACAGATTTACCAGAGCGCGGAAAAAAATATCATCGTCGCTTATCCATTGGAGTTCTCCCCGGACACCTCATCGGATCCACTTGGCTGGGAGCGCCCGCAGGACGCCGTAAGCAGTCTGCAAGTCGGCGATCAGACCGCGCACCTGATGATTGGCGGCTGGTCCGATGCCAGCATAATCGCGGGACCGGCGCTCAGACCGGACAGGGCAGAGTGGGACTATGACAAGTCTCTGGCGCTGTTTTTTACTTGTCGCGACGACGATGGGCGAGATGTTGCCATTGCGATACAGGCGTCGCAGTCATCGACCGGCCCCATCGGCTGGATTGACGCCAATGATATTATGGAGATAGCGCACTCGCTGAAGCGCATATCACTCCCGCAATAGATATGGATATGTGCCAAGACAGCACCGTGGACGAACGACCCGACTACACGGTGGACGCCACCCAACCTGCGCCTAACGGACGCCGACGCATCGACGTATGGCGCATCGCGGCAATTGTGCTTGCGGTGGTGGGAGTTGGCGCCCTTACCGCTCTGCTGGCGTTTGGGCTTTCGAACCGTTCTCCTGTGACGGGCCGCAGCGGAGCCACGCGGATCGACAAGCCGGCGCCGACGATCAACATGACGCTGTACGGAGGAGGCGCTCTCTCGCCTGCCGACTACGCTGACAAGCCGACTGTGGTTAATTTCTGGGCGTCGTGGTGCGGACCTTGCCGTCAGGAAGCGCCTATATTCGAGCGTCTGTCGCGGGAGTACGGCGAGCGCGGTGTAAAGTTCATAGGCATCAATATACAGGATGCGGAGTCTGATGCGGAGGCGTACCTGCGCGAGTACGACATCACATACCCTAATGGCAGAGATGGCAACGGCAGCATCTCTATTGACTATGGCGTCATCGGTATTCCGGTTACCTTCTTCATCGATCGACACGGCATTGTGCAGCGGCGCTGGGCCGGGGTGATGCGCGAGACGCAACTTCGGCAGTGGATAGACGAGCTGGTTCTGGGAACGGCTCCGACGGGCGCCACGCAAGGGGAGAACCCGGAGGGGTACGAACCGTTGAGGTAGTCTCCTACTCTGGCAGATTTTCTTGAGACAATTGCCGGTAGTGTGCGGCGTCCGGGTAGTCCTGCTCAAGGTGGATAACTTCATCGAAGTCTGCGATTGCCCTGCGGTAGCTGCTCTTGCGGAAGTGGGACATGCCGCGGTGGAAATAGGCTGCGGGGTAGTTTGAAGGGGACGGTACAGCATCAATCGCTTTGTCGAACAGGATGATTGCGTCATCGTATAGGCCGGTGTCATAGTAGGCGACGCCGCTCTGGAAATAGACCTGATGCATGTCGTCCGTGTATAAGTGTATGAGCTTCGGGTCGATAAGATTGCGCGCCTTGTCCATGTCGGCGACGGCGTTGTCGTAGTCGGCTGCGCTCAGGCGGTCTAAGGCGCGGGTGAAGTGGAAGACGCCTTGTTGTTCGTGAGTTTCAGATGTTTGTTGTTCAGCGTCCTTATACGCCTGAGCGAAATCGGCGCCTTCGGAGGTCAGCCCATAGAAGCCTATGTCCAGCGCGCGGATGAAATCCTGCTGCGCCCGCGATGGGCTGCCAAGCCGAGCGTGGCTAAGCCCTCGCATAAAGAGCGTGAAAGCATTGTCGGGATCGATGGCAAGGGCGCTATCATAGTCGGCAATCGCTCTTTCGTCCTCGCTCTTCAGATAGTAGGCACACCCACGCCACATGTAAGCATCTGCTTCGTCCGGACTCAAGCGCGTGAATGTATCGTAGTCGGCTATCGCCCTGTCGAGATCCCCGCTTCTGAGATAGACTGTCCACATTGTGAACGAGCCATGCCACTGGCCGTGCTCGTAGGCTGCATCCTCTGGAGAAAGCAGATCGAGCTTCAATACGGTCAGGTGATCCGCTGCCGCCGCGTCGAAATCTCCAGTAATGCCACTGATCACGCCCCGATACAGGTATGCACGCGCGTCTTCTGGAGTGACCTTGATAGCCTTGTCGTAGCTGGCTATCGCCTCATCATATCTCTCCGCCCTCGCATGGGACACGCCAATTCTAACGAGTGTATCGGCATCGGTGGGTTTGGCTGCGCGGTGCATGCAGGCTGTCAAAGTCGTCACAACGACTACTAGAGTAAGCAATATAAGCGTGGTCGTTCTCATATCGTCACTTGGGTGTGCAGTCTCTGGAGTTAGCGTTTATTGCGTTCTATGGGCGGCTAATTGATCCTTGAGTTGCCCCAAAAGTAACACTAGAGTGGGCTGGAGGCACATAAGAAGCCCTCGCAAGTATCATAATAACAGTACCTGATAACAGTACCTGCGGGGACTACATCCTCATCGCGTGAGGAACGGCAACCCACTTCCCGCGCATAATATCGTCTAGGGACTGTACTGTGTGACGCTCCAACCTCTGAAAATGAAGACCCACCATTTATACGGGTCTTCGTGTATTATAGCGGGAAACGAACTGACGTACTATTCTGGGCAAGACTGGTAACCGTCCCAAAGGCGGTGTGGAGTTTCGAGAGGACTGGTACAAGACACGGCAGCTTCTTCATTATTGCCCGTGCTTGTGGAATGCAACTCCGGCGCAACATGTACAGCTCGACGGGCGAGTGTCGGGCTTCTGCTTGACCTGTGGCAGTGTAAATCGTACTCCTGGCATCGGCGGGGACTCCTTTGATTTTGGTTATTCACTCAAAATCTTGTCAGGATTCCCCCGCTTCTTTCTTATAACATCGTCTTTGGGACGGTTACGGGCACTGTGGCTTCCCCTTGAACTGCGATGCTGCGATGACATATATTGCATGCTGGATTTTATGAGCGTAATGGCAACGAGATAGATAGAGGGAAGCGTCCGATAAATGGTGAAATCGCATCCGTTGGAAGATAGCGCCGCGCATGCGGAGTGGCTC
>JAGGDZ010000453.1 GCA_024648655.1 Chloroflexota bacterium
GTCCCATTGTCATTCTGAGCCAGCGCAGCGGACTGAAGAATCTATAATCCCCGCCAAAAACCAAGCCCGCTCATATTTGAGCACGCTGAATCCTTCACCTCGTTCGGGATGACAGCGAAGTCCCCGGACGAATGGAACATTCAACCAATCCGCGCTATGATATGGCGAAATCAATTCAGGAGGTACTACACACCTATGGCAGAATACATACCGTCACCCGCAGACTGGGTACGGGAGCAGGTCGAGCTTTACGAAGGCAGCGGCGGCACCGAAGGCACGACTCTCCGCGATACCGGCTTGCCCGTCATCATCGTTACTAACACCGGCAACCGCACCGGCGCAATCCGCAAGACGCCCCTCATGCGTGTCAAGGACGGCGACAACTACGTGCTGGTAGGCTCGCGCGGCGGCGCTCCGACGAACCCGCAGTGGGTGTACAATCTCCGCTCCAATGCCGAAGTGGAGATCCGAGATGAGACCGAGGTGTACGACATGCGCGTCCACGAGGTCGATGACGCCGACGAGCGAGCGCGCATCTGGGAACTCTGCGTAGCCGCCTTCCCGCCCTACGCCGAATACCGGGAACGTGCCCCGCGCACTATCCCTGTCTTCGTCGCCGAACCCGCCTGACTTAGATGATCTAGGTCTATTTTCGTTATCGACCGCAATTAAAAGCCCACACATGCAAAAGCCCCCACAAGTTCACACGGACTCGTGGGGGCTGAATTGTCTAATTCCTGCTCGTGTATCAACCGCGCTCCGATTTCGCCAAGAGACCTTATGAGGCCCTATCTGTCGTTCATTCCTGAGCTTATCGAAGCACCGACGCCTCACAAATTCACGTCGGGCAACGCTTCTCGGCATTCAACTTAGAACGAATAGTACCTCACTCCCGGCGAGACCATCCTGAAATACCACCCGCCGTTGCTGGTCTGCTTCTTAACCGGAGCCCGCTCCGAATCCTCCAGCAACTCCTCAATCTCTCTAGTCGCCTTCGCGTTCAGTTTCTCACTCACCGCCACATTATCTTGCCGCTCAAGAATCGCTGCTTCTGTCATAAGAACCACCTCCTTCAAGAGTGTACAATCCGAATGTAACACTTGATACAACCCATGTCAATATAGTGCTATTTTTCACATAAAGTTTGCCACATATTTCACAATGTCCGCCCGCCCATACCTTTGCTTCGCTTGCAATTTGCCGGACTAATACCAATTCGCTTTACTTATGACACAAAAGTAGTGGCCTGTTGAAAAAGCCTGAGTTGAAAGGGGACATGTGGGCGGCGTAGAATGGCACGAACATCCGGTTACAGGAGCGATACGATGCTTGATCCACTGGACCGCCACAGCAGAGACTCCACGCTGTTTCAGTTCACGACCAAGCGCCTCAGAGACTTCATCGACCCTAAGCACCTCCACATCCGGATTGACGAGCAGTTCGACTTCCAAAAGC
>JAGGDZ010000052.1 GCA_024648655.1 Chloroflexota bacterium
CGTTGGCTACGTCGACGAGAAGAGTGAGTTCTGGCAGACCGAGTGGGAGTATCCATACGACCCCGCCATGGCTGAGGAGTACTTGGACAGGGCAGGGTTTGCCAGGAATAGCAGCGGTGTCAGAATGGAGATGCCACTGTTCATCTCCTCAGGTCACACTGGCGGTTTGGGTGAAGAGATCGGTGACGCCATTGGCGGCATGATGAGTGAAATCGGTATAGACACCGAAGTCCTCAAGTTCCCATACGCGGTCTATCGGCCAGGTATGGTCAACCGTAGCGCGACCGTGCCGCGCCTGACCTCCGGTGACGACGGGCAGACCATCTACCCGTTCGACTGGCCCAAGGGCATCGAAGAGTCGAGCCTCTCCAGAGGCGGCTACTGCATGTGCTACGAGACCGAGTGGATCAGCCAGATCTATCTCGACGTAGCCGAGGAGAACGACCCGGAGAAGCGCATCGAGCTGAACAGCCAGTACTTTGATCTCATGCACTTCTGGGCGCTCAAGCCCGGCGTCGTCGCTGTCCCCAACCTGACAATCTACAACCCCAAGTCGATCGGCGAGTGGGTCATGGAGCCGAGCCCGTTCGGTACCACAGCCTTCTGGAACATCGTGCCGGCCTCCAGGTAAAAAATCTCGCCTCTATAGGTTGACAAGAGTAGGGGGCGGGCTCAAACCCGCCCTCCTACAGACTACCTCTCCCTTTTCAGGCTGATGGAGGGTGGGCGAACCCGCAGAAAACCACGGATACCAACCAACATACCCCTCTCTCTCAGGGAGAGGGGTGGGGTGAGGGTGAATGAGGCACTTTCTGATAAGACGAGCCTACTTCGCGATCCTGTCGCTGCTTGCCGCGACGATCATCGTCTTCGGGCTGTCCAGGGTCAAGGGAGACCCGCTCTTGGTCTACACTCAGGAGGGCGGGGGGTATGGTCTCAGCGAGCAGCAGAAGGAAGAAATCTCCCGCTATCTCGGCCTCGACAAGCCCCTGGTGGTCCAGTACCTGGTCTGGCTAGGCAACTCACTCAAGGGCGATTTCGGCAAGACGCTGCTTGACCGCGCGCCAGTGTCCGGCCTTATATGGGGGAAGCTTGGCGCGACTGTCCAGCTCGCTATTGCGGCTTGGATCTTCGCCGTGATGACGGGCATCCCTCTGGGGGT
>JAGGDZ010000019.1 GCA_024648655.1 Chloroflexota bacterium
CCCGCCTGTCCGGTTACGCCGCCCCCGGTAACTTTCGCCACCACGCGGAACTGTCCATTCGTATGCGTGATTCGGAATGGCTCCATTATCTCGCGCTGCCAGTTGTCCCAGGGGAATGCCTCTTCGATTGGCTTGCCATTGACCACGATGGGACCGCTCTCCATGTAGAGGCGGACCTGCGCTACCGCTGACTTGCGTCTGCCTGTGGCATAGTAATACTGCTGCTGCATCGTAGTCACTTAGGATTCCTCCCTCTGATTTGTCGTAGCGGCTGCGCTTGAAGCCATTTGCGCCTGATGTGGATGGTCCGGTCCGGCATACACTTTCATGCGAGCCAGCATGTGCCTGCCCAGAGCGTTTTTGGGAAGCATGCCCTTGACCGCTTGCGTGATAACGCGCGTAGGTGTCTTCTGGAGCATCTGCGCCAGTGTGCGCTCGGTCAAGCCGCCGTGATAGCCGCTGTGCCGATAGTACATCTTCTGTTCCATCTTGTTGCCCGTAACCCGAATCTTCTCGGCGTTCACGACAATCACGTAGTCGCCGGTGTTCAAGTGTGGCACGTAGATGGGCTTGTGCTTGCCCATAAGCAGCACGGAAATCTCAGATGACAGCCTGCCGAGCGTCTTATCGGCAGCGTCAACCACATGCCACTCCGGTTTGAGTTCCGCCGCCGTAGTCTGATACGGCTGATTTCCTTTAGGCATTTTCTTTCACCGTTCTCCGTCATATTTTTGGGAGTTCTCACTCCCATCCTGTCCTTCCCCTCATCAAGGGAGAAGGGCTAATTTATTTCCCTCATAGAGTCGGCGGATAGTCCGCGTATTCCACCCTCACGAGACATAAGCCATGCGCGGGCAGTGAATGCGCTACCTTGTCTGTCACACCGTTGTCTATCATTACTTGTAGGTCATCCTTCGAGAGCCTGTCGCGTCCTACGTCCACCAGAGCGCCCGCCATGCGCCTGACCTGATGCTGCAGGAAAGCGTTCCCCGTAACCCAAACGGCAATAACATCGTCCTTATACTCCACCGATGCATCAATTACGGCGCGGACACTGCTTGTCTTGCCCATCGGTAGCGGCGCAGCGAACTTTCGGAAGTCGTGCTCACCGATGAACAAGGCTGCTGCGCTACGCATCCGATCCACATTCAGTGTCTCCCGGATGTGGCATGTAAATCGCCTCGCCAACGGAGAAGGCGTTCTGCTGTTCAAGATGCTGTACCTATAGGAGCGGCTTCGGGCATGCCTGCGCGGATCGAAGTCTTGAGCCACGATATGCGCCGCCCTGACGGCGATGTCAGGCGGCAAATAGTGGTTCAGCGCACCTAAAAAGGTCTCAGTCGAATGCGCTGAATCGGTGTCGAACGCCACCACCTGCGCTTCGGCATGTACACCGGCGTCGGTGCGCCCTGCGCCCTTTACTCGCACGCGCACGCCGGTCAGCCGTTCAATCGCCTTTTCCAACTCTCCCTGTATCGTAGGCGCATTCACCTGATACTGGAAGCCGTGATAGCGCGTGCCTTCATATTCGATTGTTAACGCAAGTCGTATCAAGCGGCATGCCTGAACTACTGATGTACCAATAAACCGAATAACTCACAGACTCATTAAGGCATCAACTCAAGGACTGCCATAGGCGCGGCGTCGCCCTTGCGTGGTCCCAGCTTCGTGAGCCGTGTGTAGCCGCCCGGCCTGTCCTCGTACCGCTCCGCAAGCTCGTCGAACACTTTCCGCAGCACATCGTCGTCCGTCAGGAACGCCGCCGCCTGCCTGCGCTCGTGCAGCGAACCGTGCTTGCCTCGCGTAATCACCTTCTCGGCTAGAGGGCGCACTTCGCGGGCTTTCGCTTCCGTAGTCCTGATGCTTTCATACCTGAGCAGGTCTGTCACCATTCCGCGCAGCATCAGCATACGGTGCGCGGTCGGCCTGTTCAGCTTTCTACCTGAGAGGCGGTGTCTCATTGTCGTCTCTCTACTCCTCGTATCTATTCTTCGATTGTCGCTACGGCGCTCTCTGCGCCCTCAGCATTCTTCGGATCGAGGTTGGGTGGCAGCAAGTCCATCGCCCGCAGCTGATCGAACAGCTCCGTGTATGACTTCTCTCCGAAGTTGCGAATGGCAATCAGTTCGTCCTTGCTCTTTTCCAGCACCTCGCCCACCTTGTCGATGCCCGCGCGCTTGAGGCAGTTGAGCGTCCTCGACGACAGTTCGAGCTTTTCGACCACGATATTGTACTTCTCCGGTGAGATGCTGGGAATCAGCACCGGGCTGCCAGCATCTGATAAGTCCATCTGCACCTTGGCGAAAAGGAAGAACTTGTTCATTAGTATTTCACCAGACTGCCGAAGAGCCTCTATGGGTTCCACAGTGCCGTCTGTCCATATCTCGACGACCAGGCGCTCATAGTCGGTGCGCTGCCCCACGCGAGTAGGCTCGACCCGGTAGTTGACCTTGCGAATTGGCGTGAACACGGCGTCCACTGGAAGTGTGCCTATGGCTTGGTCGCTCCCGCTGGTTGCTTCCTTATAGCCGACTCCCTGTTCTACGTTGAACTCTACCGCCAGCTTTGCTTCCGGCGCGTCAAGTGTTGCCAGGTGCAACTCCGGATTGACTACCTCGAAGTTTGAGGACGCCATAATATCGGCGGCGCATACCTCTCCCTCCCCCGCGACCTCAAGCCGCAGTTTGCCCGGCCTGTCCGTCTCGGAGCGGAGTCGTATGCCTTTTACATTAAGCAGAAACTCCGACACCTCTTCCTTCATGTGCGCGATAGTCGCGTACTCGTGCAGCACGCCCTCTACCTTGATCCAAGTCACCGCAGTGCCCGTAAGCGAGCCATACAGTACGCGGCGCAGTGGGTTGCCCAACGTCATGCCGTAGCCCGGCTCAAGCGGCTCGATTGCGAACTTGCCATACCTGTCGGCGAACTCGAGCTGCTTGATTTCGGGATTGATTACAATCTCTTCTTCTTCTTCAATGTCGGTAAGTGTGAACGCCGGGTAATCCAAGACCATATTGTGCATCTCCTGTTCGCACTTGGGGCGTCGTCGCCTGCCGCGCTTCCATACTATCCCGCGCGGCAAGGTGGCGTTACTTCGAGTAGAACTCCACAACCAGGCGCACATCGATGTTGGTGTCAATCTCGGACGGGTCCGGGAGCGCCATCATCTCGCCGGCGCGCCTACCGGAGTCCAGTCTCAACCAGATAGGCACCGTGCGTTTGGGTGGTCCATCTGTCAACTCCTGGATGAATTCCGGTACGCTGCCGTTATTGCCGCCGCGCTTCCATGCGACCACATCGCCCGGCTTCACATTATAAGACGGGATGTCCATACGCCTGCCGTTCACGGTGAAGTGGCTGTGATTAACGAGCTGTCGCGCGTGCTGCCGCGACTCGGCAAAGGAAAGTCGGAATACCACGTTGTCCAGCCGCGTCTCAAGCAATTGGAGCAAGTTGTCGCCCGTTACGCCGGGGTTGTCCCGCGCCATCTCGAAGTACTTCCTAAACTGCTTTTCGAGTATGCCGTAGGTGAAGCGCGCCTTCTGCTTCTCGCGGAGCTGAAGCGCCCAGTCAGAGGAACGCCTGCGCCGCGGAATGCTGTCTCCCGGCGGCTTTCTGCGGCGTTCCACCGCGCATCGGGGCGTATAGCAGCGCTCGCCCTTGAGGAACAACTTCTCCCCTATGCGGCGGCACTGTCGGCATACTGCATCAGTGTATCTTGCCATTTCTTTATCTTTCTTCCTTATCCGGTTCGTCTATTGAGCGTCAAATCCGTATTCATCCGAGCGGGGTGAGAAGCCCATATCCTTGGACAGGGTTTCAATGTCGTAATCTTCACTACGCGCTCGCAAGTCCAAATATATCAGCGCTGCCGCAATCCACAGTATGGGCACGATTATCGTGCCGGTGATCATGCTAACCAGAGTTCCTATTGCCTTCCCCGCCAGACCCTCAAGTCCGATTACTCCTCTCAGT
>JAGGDZ010000450.1 GCA_024648655.1 Chloroflexota bacterium
AGACCGGGGCAAGACCGGGCGCGTTCAGCAGGTATTCCCGAAGGAAGGGAAGTTGCTGGTGGAGGGCGTCAATGTCGCCATGCGGCACACGAAGCCCACGCAAGGTATCCGGCAAGGCGGCATCATCCAGAAGGAGATGCCGGTTCGGATAAGCAATGTGATGCTGATATGCCCGTCCACTAATGAGCCTACGCGAGTGGGATATACACGACTGGCGGATGGGAGCAAGGCGCGGATCTCCAAGAAGAGCGGCGAGGTAATAGAATAAGAGGGACAGCGAGTGAGTACACAGAGTGAAAACGGGACGGCTTCACCCAAGACGCCGCCGCGAATGCTGGAAAAAATACGCAGCGACATCAGCCCAGTGATGATTCAAGAGTTCGGCTACACTAGCCCGATGCAGGTTCCGCGCCTGAGCAAGGTTACGCTGAACATCGGTCTGGGCGAGGCGCTGACAAACGCGCGAGCGCTAGAAAACGCGACCCGCGACCTGACCGCCATATCGGGGCAGAAGCCGGTAACGACCCGCGCGAAGAAGTCCATCGCGGGCTTCAAGATTCGTGAAGGAATGCCGATAGGCGTGAGTGTTACGCTGCGCGGCCGACGGATGTATGAGTTCGTCGATAGGCTGATAAGCTCGTCGCTGCCAAGAATACGAGACTTTCAAGGGGTGTCCCGACGGGCGTTCGACGGCAGGGGAAACTATTCTCTTGGCATACGCGAGCAGGTGATATTTCCTGAGATTGACTACAACTCGATTGACCGCATTCGAGGACTTCAGATTGTGATTGGCACAACGGCGCCTTCAGACGCCGAGGGGCTGCGACTGCTGGAACTGATGGGTATGCCATTCGTGCGCCCGGACTCGCAGCAGAGGGTAGCGTAGAGTTACAATGGATTCCTGCATCGCAGGAATAGCGGAAAGAGGCAGGGGAAATTGGCTAAGGAATCCTCAAAGGCTAAAAATGAACGGCGCAAGCTGACCGTTGCGCGATATGCGGCAAAGCGAGAGGAATTGCGAGCGATCGCGCGGGACATGAGCAGGTCGCAGCAGGACCGGGCGCAGGCGCGAGACGAGCTTGCGTTGCTGCCGCGTGATGCCAATCCCAACCGCGTGCGAAATCGCGATTTGACGACCGGCAGGCCGCGCGGCTACATCAGGCACTTCGGGCTGTCGCGTATAACATTCCGCGAGATGGCGCTGAAGGGTCTGCTCCCCGGCGTGCGAAAGGCGAGTTGGTGATCAGTGTTCAGTACTCAGTTTTCGGCAATTGCTGATTACGTGCCGTGAACTGATAAGCACGAACTGACGACTGATGACTGTCAACTCATGACTCAAAAGGACGAAAAATGCCAGTAACAGATCCCATATCGGATATGTTGACCCGTATCCGAAACGCCATTATGGCGGGGCACGATTCGGTGCCCGTGCCTCTGTCCAAGATGAAAGAGTCACTCTCAGAAATTCTGAAGAACGAGGGTTTTATCGAGGGGTACAGCGTTCATCGACGGGGCACGCCGCAAGCTAACATCCGAATCTTCCTCCACTATCGCGACAGGGATGAACCTGCCATCAGTGGGCTGAAGCGCGTTAGCAAGCCGGGACTGCGAGTATATGTGAAAAAAGGGGAGATTCCCCGTCCATATGGTGGGCTGGGGGTCGCTATCCTGTCCACTTCCAAGGGTGTTATGACGGGACGGCAAGCATGGAGAGATAACATAGGCGGAGAACTTCTCTGCTATGTATGGTAAGGAGCCGATATGTCCAGAATAGGCAACATGCCGGTCACACTGCCATCCGGCGTTGATGTAGATATAAAAGGAAGCGATGTAACGGTTAAGGGCGCGCAAGGCGTTCTGAGTTACACTTTCCACTCTGACATGACGATAGAGCGCAATAACGGTTCGGTAGTCATTAAGCGACCGTCTGACGAGGGTCATCACCGCGCACTGCACGGACTGACTCGCAGCCTGATCGCCAATATGGTGACGGGTGTGAGCCAAGGCTTCAGCAAGAGCCTTGAGCTGGTGGGAGTGGGTTACAGAGTGCAGCAGAGCGGCAAGGGCATCACGCTCAATGTGATGTACAGCCATCCGGTGGTGATCGATCCGCCTGACGGCATTTCCCTTGAAGTCGAGGGAAACAACCGCATCCATGTCCGGGGCATCGATAAGCAGAAGGTAGGACAGCTTGCGGCGCAGATCCGCAAGGTCCGACCGCCTAATGTCTATACGGGCAAGGGCATCCGCTATCTAGGCGAACAGGTGCGCCTGAAGCCCGGCAAGAGTGCCAGGAGAGCGTAAGGATGACGAAGATTCGCACAAATAAAGGTAGAAGGGTGATGCGTCACGCCCGGGTACGCCGCAAGATAGTGGGTACACCTGACCGCCCAAGGCTGTCGGTGTATCGCAGTCTGAACCATGTGTACGCGCAGGTGATTGACGACAGCCAGGGCACAACGCTTGCTTCGGCTTCGAGTCTGGAGAGCGCGGTGAAGACTCAGCAGAACGGCAGGAGCAAGACGGACGTCGCCGGGCTTGTCGGCAGTCTGATCAGTGAGCGCGCCAAGGAGAAAGGTGTCGGAACGGTAGTCTTTGACAGGGGCGGCTACAAGTATCATGGCCGCGTCAAGGCACTGGCGGACGCAGCCCGCAAGGGAGGACTGGTGTTTTAGATGGCGATGCAGCGAGATCGAGACAGAGACAGAGACAGGAACCGAGATTCGGGCAGCGAAGAGGACGAACTTCCTCTGACCGAAAGAGTCGTTAAAATTTCTCGTGTCGCGAAGGTGGTCAAGGGCGGAAGGCACTTGAGCTTCAACGCGGTGGTAGTGGTAGGCGACATGGACGGGCATGTTGGTATAGGGATGGGCAAAGCCGACGCCGTGCCGGATGCAGTCCGCAAGGGCGCGACCGCGGCTCGTAAGAACATCATCGAAGTGCCGCGTCAAGGCAGCACGATTCCACACGAGATTTCCGAAAAGTACATAGGCTCAGTAGTGATGCTCAAGCCGGCTCAGCCGGGCACGGGCGTTATCGCCGGAGCATCGGTGCGCGCAGTTGTTGAGCTTGCAGGAATTCAAGACATCGTGACGAAGGTGCGGCGCAGCACAAATCCGGTCAACGTAGTCAAGGCAACCTTTAACGGATTGCAGCAGCTGAAGGCGTACGACCAGGAGTTCGCAAATCGCAAGAATCTGTATGAATACGGCCGTCAGCGCGAACGCGAGCGGGCAGAACGACAGCAACAGCGACAAGCCCGGCGCGCGGCACAACAAGCGGCAGCCGCCCAGCGACAAGCCGCGGCAGCTTCTGCCGCTCAGTCGGCGCCCACAGCGCCCACCGTTCCTCCGGCAACGACGTAAACTTCTCCGAAAGTGGATTCTCATGGCTAACAAATTATCGGTAACATGGAAGGTAAGCGGCATAGGCTATAAGAGGGACCAACGCCGCACAATCGAGGCGCTGGGACTTCGTAAGCTCCATCAGACTGTCGTGCATGACGATACGCCATCCATCAGGGGGATGCTGTTCAAGGTGCGACACTTAGTGGAAGTCAACGAGGCATAGGGGCGGTTAATAAACCCGTTTCGACTCCCCACCCTAGCCATTCCGCAGAGGGCGGGATGGGATTATTTGGCAGGAAGAAAAGATGCAACAGCAAGACTTTATGCCGCCATCAGGCGCAAAGAAAGCACGGCGGCGGCGCGGGCGAGGCGACAGCAGCGGATATGGCAGCTTCGCCGGCCGAGGCATGAAGGGACAAAACTCCCGAAGCGGAGGCGGCGTGCGACCGAACTTCGAGGGAGGTCAGCTTCCTCTGTCGAAGAAACTGCCGTTTATTCGCGGATTTACGAACATATTCCGCGTGGAGTACAACGTGGTCAATGTCGATAAGCTCGCCGAATTTGAGGCGAACAGCGAAGTAAGCCCGGAAGTCCTGCGCGATACGGGCGTTCTCCGCACTCTCAACAAGCCGGTAAAGATACTGGGGCGCGGCGAGATAGACATACCACTGACGG
>JAGGDZ010000490.1 GCA_024648655.1 Chloroflexota bacterium
GTCCGCATCCTTTGAGGCAAGGGCGATGTTGAACATGGCTGACTGCCGAATACGAGGAACCATCCAGTCGGCGGCGCACTCTATGCCGTCAGAGCTGAACAGGTCGTTGGGATCGCTCTTTGCGTTCATCGGGACGCAACTCCTCTCCGCCACTTACATGGGCTGACAGAGGCTCTCGGGCGTTTTACAATCCCTCTACTATCATCACATTGCTGTTGGTGGAGTCGATTCGCATCCGCTTTGGGCCGGCGTACTCGTCGGAGGCATGCCACGCCTTTGCTTGCTCGAAGCTGGGGAACTCTATTATTACGGTGCGGTGCGGCGTCAGCCTGCCCTCCACGACCTCGGATGCGCCGCCGCGCACGATGTACCTGCCGCCGTAAGCCTCAACGGTGGCGGGTACCAGTTTGCGATACTCCTCGAACAACTCTGGATTCGTTACCTCGACATCTGCGATTACATATCCCGGCATTTCGCACTCCTTTACTCACGCTTTTGTGCAACTGTGTGTTACCATTTTTCGACTGTTAAACAGTAACACTACTTACGGATGCTCTGTCAACACAGTGGCAAGAAAGGGTTCGCGACAATGCTCGACTATTTTCAGATTGCTGAGGCACTTTCACCTGAAGACAGGCAGACACAGACAGTAGCGCGCGACTTTCTGGAGGCTGAGGCTGCGGACGATGTGTTGGACTGGTGGGAGAGCGGCGAGTTTCCGAAGCAGATTGTGCCTAAGTTGGGAGAGATGGGTTTCCTTGGGGCGAATCTGCCCACGGAATATGGTGCGAGCGGCGTCAGCAATATCGCATATGGGCTGATAATGTATGAGCTGGAACGCATCGACTCAGGCTTCCGCAGCTTCGCGAGCGTGCAGGGGGCGCTCGTGATGTACCCGATATATCGCTATGGCTCGGAGGAGCAGAAACGCAACTACCTTCCTCAGCTCGCTGCCGGGAAGATGGTGGGCTGCTTTGGCTTGACAGAACATGACGGAGGCTCCGACCCGGGCGCGATGAAGACGCGGGCGCGCAGGGATGGCGAGTCGTACATCCTAAACGGGGTGAAGATGTGGATTACCAACGGCAACATCGCGGACATCGCCATCATATGGGCGAAGGACGACGACGATGTGGTGCGCGGATTCATCGTGCCGACGGATTCGCCGGGCTTTCAGGCGAACGCCATCAAGCATAAGATGAGCATGCGCGCATCGGTAACGAGTGAGCTTGTGATGGACGAAGTGCGAATTCCGACTTCGCAGATGCTGCCGGAGGCACGCGGGCTGGGCGCTCCGTTGTCTTGCCTGACGCAAGCGCGCTATGGCATTGCCTGGGGCGCGCTTGGGGCGCTGGAGGCAGTGTACGAGGACGCGCTGTCGTTCTCGCAATCACGCAGCACGTTCGCCAAGCCGATAGCGTCGAGGCAACTGGTTCAAACGAAGCTTGTGGACATGGTGACAGACCACACGAACGGCTTGCTACTGGCGTGGAGGCTCGGTGTGCTTAAGGACGCGGGCACTTTGCATCATACACAAGTGTCAATGGCAAAGCGACGGAATGTGCGCGCCGCTCTCAGCGCGGCGAGGAATGCACGCGAGATTCTGGGGGGCAGCGGGATTACGCTGGAGCACCCGACTATACGGCACATGCTGAACCTTGAGACGGTGGATACCTATGAGGGCACATACGATGTCCACACGCTGATACTGGGGCGGGATATTACGGGGCACAACGCGCTGGTATGAATTTAGCCTGTTCATTTAGCAGGGGGAGGCGAACAGTTACGGTCGCACACCAACCCTAACCCGCGCCGGTGGCCGTTGAACGGAGGACGGAACTTGATGGGCTTGCCGGGGGACGAATACGAGCTGTTAGACTGGGGAGAGTATAACAGAGATCCACACAGTCTTTCGCCTTGCGGGCGTAGAGACTTCCTATGAACCTGTCAGAAAAGTCAGATACCAGACGAGCATTGTCATGGCTACGAGGAACAGCAACACGGACCTCGTGAAACCGAAGGCGATAATACCGCCAAGGAGATCCCGCGCGATGGTCAGGCACAGCAGGATCGACTTAAGATAGATGTACTCACATACGATCTTCAGCTCTTTGAGCAATTTGCCATTTACCTGTCTGCTACGCGCTGCATGTCTGCTTTGATGGTGGAGCTGAGGGGACTCGAACCCCTTACCTCTTCAATGCCATTGAAGCGCTCTCCCAGATGAGCTACAGCCCCACCTGCGCTTACGAGCCTAATGTACAGCCCGCTAGAGGTACGGCTAAATATAGCAGACGGCAATTGCGTCCGCAAGGAATCTTTCATACCTGAGAAGTATGCAGAAGGGTAGTTCAAGCGCCATTTGAGCAAACAGGTTCTGGTTTCCAGCCTACGTGGGAAAGACGGAAGGACACGATGCTGGACGTTTGCGTATCTCTTCATACCCCTCAAGGCCGGTCACAATTGGTCATGCCATCTTCCTAACCTTCCTCCCTTATGGGCAGGGACAAGATGAACGGCAGTTATGCCCGCTCCTGCATAGCCTTGGCTTGTAGCACGAATACTTGATTGCCAGACACCGGTTCATATTCTTGTGGTTTGTCTTCTCGGAAACATCTATCTGCTTCGCAGGTGGTGTGGGCTATGAGGTTTTCGGCATCGGATGCACTGCGCGGTACTGCGGTGGTTCTTATCGTCGCGTAGGCGCAAGCCGCGCCCTTTGCAATTCTTCAGTCGAGACCGGAGGTTGTGCGAGAAGTTCGCCGTACAACGATTTGGGCGGTTCTATGTCGCGCAGCGCTGGTATTACCTGCTCGCCCATCAGACGAATAGAGCGCATCAGCTTTTCATGTTCAATGCCGCCGAACATCATCCAGCTGCTGATGTGCGTTGCGCCCGCGTCAGCCGCGCGCCTGAACTTCTTGATGACGGTTTCCGGACTGCCGAAGTAGAGCCTGTCGAGAAACGATTCGTCGTCCGGTTCGCCGTCAAACGGGGTTGCGGTTACAGCGCCGTCAATTACATCGTGGCGGTTCAAGCCGCGCTGGGCGCGAGTCTGCCAGCGCACGTAAGGCAACGCTTCGAGCGCCTCTTCATCTGTGGGCGCGACGTGCGTCATGCATTGCAGAGCGAGTGAGGGTTGTGTCAGCGGAATGCCCATTGTTTCGCGCGCCTGGAGATATGAGCCGAGCTGCTTCTTCACGCCGTCCATTCCTAGTGCGCTCGATGACAAGGGAAGCATGCCGTGCTGCGCCGCAAGCTGCATAGATTCTACGCTGGTGCCTGAAATCCAGAGTGGGGGATGCGGCTTCTGCTTAGGCTTGGGGAATACCGTAACGGGATGCTCTATCTGAATGTGCTCGCCGTCGTATGTGAACGACTCGTCCGAAGTCCATGCCCTTAGCAGCACCTCAAACGTCTCTTGGAACTTGCCGCGCGATTCGTCAAGGTCGCTGCCGAAGCCCGCCATCTCATATCCCTGATAGCCTCTGCCGATGCCGCACATCAGCCTGCCGTCGATGAGATTGTCGAGGACGGCTATTTCTTCCGCGAGACGAAGCGGCTGCCACACCGGGAGTATGACCGAAGCAGTTCCAATCTTGATGCGCCGCGTGCGCTGTCCGATGTATAGCGCCTGCATCAGTGGGGCGGGCGAGTTGCCGTAATTGGTGAAGTGGTGCTCTGCTATGAGACAGTAGTCGAAGCCCATCTCCTCCGAGTATTGCACTTGCTGGACGCCTTCCTCAAAGAGTGTCTTCCAGTTCCGCAAAGTTGGGTTGGGCCATTCCAGAAACAAGCCGAATTTCAAATTGCTGTCCTTTACTGTATTGGTGATTTTCAATGATTTCAGGCGTTATGGAATTAACGGAGTATTCGCCCTCATGCCAGGCTTCCCGTCGTTTTCAGATCGAGGGGGGAAGGGGTCCTTGAATTCGTCTTAGTTGAAGCGGCTCATGGTATCGTCTATTCCATCGGAAAGCAGACAGGCTACTGCATCGGCAGCGCGCTCAACGGCATCATCCACGACTTCGCGGTCTTCCGGATCCATTGGACCGATGACATGCTCGATCTGGCACGTGCCTTCGGGCGGCCGACCGACACCGATTCTCAGGCGCGGGAAATCCTGTGAGCCTGCCGCTTCTATTACCGACTTGATTCCGTTGTGCCCGCCTGCACTGCCCTTGCGTCGCAGCCGGAGCTTTCCCGGCGGCAGGTTGATGTCATCGCAGACGATTAGAAGCTTGTCGGTGGACAAAGCATAACGTGCTTTCAGATAGCTAATTGTCGCGCCGCTGCGGTTAACGAATGTGCGAGGCTTGACCAGAACGACGGGGTTGGCATCAATGTGCCCCTCTCCGACGATGGCAGACCTGTGCTTCCGTTCCATGGATATGTCGTGTCTGCCCGCGAGCGCGTCGATGCACCAGAAGCCTGCGTTGTGGCGAGTGCCGGCGTATTCGGGACCTGGATTGCCCAGGCCGACAATAACTAAGGCTGGCGGTTCTCTGCGGTGCTTACGGTTATCGCCGAGTAAGGATTGGAGTAGATCGCGCATATTGTGTATTTTACAGCATCCGCTATACGAGCGGCGAGTCGATTTGTAACCGGTAACAGTCCCAAAGGCGGTGTGGAGTTTGGGGCGTAGTCAGAAAGGCAAGGCGTTACCATTTCGGACGCCGCGCGATTACACCGACGCCAATCGCTCAGCGACAGACCGTCATCACCGCTCCATACTCACTCAATCAGTTCATAAAGCCTGTGCTGTCTCGTTCCGCCAGCGAGTCTATCCCCACCAGCCGGCGACGTAAATCGTGCTCTTGGCATCGGCTGGGGCTCCTGACAGGTATTGGGTGTGTTTCCAAAATCTTATCAGGGTTCACAGCCGTTTCCTCGTCCCGCCAAATTTTGGAGTGTTTGGGAGTGCATTTATGTTGCATAATCCTCTTAGGTATTATACTTTATACAAACATAGGACTGTATAATTAAAAACGAGGAGATTGCGCTATGCTGATGTTCACAATTGGAAAACATAAACAGTCCAAAAGTAAGAGTTTTCTTTTTCAGGCAGCAATGGCCGTGGCCACCCTGGCTCTGGCAATCGCGGCACTGGCCCTGACGGGCGGGAGCGCTAATGCCCAGACCGCGACGGGCTATGAATGGCTCCTGCCCTCCCAATTGCCCACGTTGCAAGTCGATGGGCAGCCTGGGGATGGGGAGGTCACTCTGGTTTGGAATCGGGTCCCAAGCCGCTGGACCGGCTGGTGGTATGAGGTTCAGTGGAAGGAGGGCAACGGCGCGTGGGGCAGTTGGAATGCGGCCACCGACCGCGATGGACGGAAAAGCCATTGGGCCCGGAAGTACACCGCCGAGGGGCTGACCAACGACTCCGAGTACACTTTCCGACTGCGAGCACGTCTTATGTTCACATACAGCACCGGAGTGCTGGATATATATACCAGAACATCCAATGAGGTGACTGCCACTCCCAGGGCGAATGACGCGCCCTCCTTCACCGACGGCGCCAGCGCAACCCGGTCCGTGAACTCCGGAGCCAGCGCCGGGACAAACGTGGGCAGACCGGTGGCAGCCACCGACGGCGACGGGGACACTCTCGAGTACTACTTCAATGGCGGTCACGACGTGGAGTATTTCACCGTTGTCAGCACCACCGGTCAACTCCAAACCAGCGGCTTGTCTCTTCAGGGCAATGGTCCTTTCACATTCAGTCTCTACGTCTCCGACGGCAAGAATGGTGGCGTCGACGAGATCACCGTCACCGTGAACCTTACCAGTTTGGCAACGAGCAGCGGAAGCTCCGAACCGCCGAGGACGCCTACATCGCAGCAGCAGACGTCGATACCTGCACCAACATCGGAGGCGTCGATACC
>JAGGDZ010000181.1 GCA_024648655.1 Chloroflexota bacterium
GTTCTCGGTGACGACATCTGCCTGCTTCACCAATTCTAGCAGCAGTTCTTTACCGCGCTCGGTCTTCAGGTTGAGCGTGACGCTGCGCTTGTTTGAGTTGAAGTTCAGGAAGTAGTTCGAATCACCCGGCGAGCCTGCGATTGTACGCCCGGGGTCTCCGCGCGTGGGTTCCTCTACCTTGATGACATCCGCGCCTAGCCACGCCAGCATCTGCGTGCAGGATGTGCCGGCCTCATATTGTGTCATATCAACCACTCGGATGCCGTTCAGCGCCTTATCCATGTTAGTGCTCCTTGATGCATGTGAAGGGTAATGTATCCGGTATAGGGTTTCAGGCATCGAGAGTAGATTTGAGCCACTCTTTCAGTTCTACAGACATATCTTCGCGTTTGAGGGCAGCGTACACGGATGCCTTGAGCATGCCCAACGGAGTTCCCACATCGAAGTGGGTACCCGTGACCTCGTAAGCGTAAGCGCCCTGCTCAGCCCGGACGGCTTCGATAGCATCGGTCAGTTGAATCTCGCCGATTGCGCCGGGCCGTGCTTGCTCCAATGCGGCAAAGACTTCAGGTGTCAGCACATATCGTCCCACTATCGCCAGATTGGAAGGCGCATCTTCAAGGCGGGGCTTCTCCACCATGCCATTGATGCGACTGACGCTGCCGTCAAGTGGCTCCGGGTCAATAATTCCAAGGCTTGGAACGGATTCGTCCGGCACCTGTTTCACGGCGATAACGCTGCTGCCGTACTTAGAGAAGACGCCAATCAGGTCCGCAATGGCTGGCGAATCGCCATAGAATATATCGTCGGGCAGAAATACGGCGAAAGGTTCATCTCCGATTTCGTCCTTAGCCATAAGGACGGCGTGTCCGAGGCCGAGCTGCTCGTTCTGATATACGAAGCCGGTCTTGACCATGGAGGATATTTCGCGCATTTCATTCAGCAGACGCTCATCGCCTCGTGCCTCGAGGGCGCGTTCAAGCGCGGGCACGGGTTGAAAGTAGTCGTTCGTCGCTTCTTGCCCGCGCGAGATTACGAACACGATGCGTTCAATACCCGCCTGCGCCGCTTCGCGCACGGAGAACTGGATTGCAGGTTGGTTCAGCACGGGCAGCATCACTTTCGGGATGGTGCGCGTTGCGGGCAGGAAGCGAGTTCCGAAACCTGCTGCGGGTATGATGGCATTTCTGATGCTCATTTTTGTTTTATCGCTTTAATCGTACTCGGAATTCTGTTGGTTACGCTGCTATTGTTTGTCCTGTGCGATAGACTCGTCGCATGACGGGTTGACTCAGACCAAGTGCGAGAACCGCAGCGATGAACAGCGCACCGGTGATGAGTAGTATTGGTGGCGCAGAGAATATGTCTGCCGCGAAGCCGTAACCCAAGTTGGCGAACGCCATTATACCGCCGGCGAACAGTATGTAAAGGCTTGATATTCTGCCGCGCAATCTGTCGGGCGCGAGTGTCTGCACATAGGCGCTGGTCAATGCCATAAAGGTAGCCTGGGCTAGTCCCATGCCGACGCTTGCCAGGATGCCCGTCGGCGCGTTGATCGATACGGCAAGCAACATAGGTGTCAGGCCGCTACCTAATGCCGTCCAGATAAGCAGCTGTCCCTTTACCTTTTCGCTGCGAACGCCCGCCAGAAGGAGTATTCCGACAAGGGAGCCGGCTCCGAAACCCATCACCAGGTAACCCAGGATTGAACCGTCACTGGCTCCTAAGTTCTCACGCGAGAAAATGGGCAGGATCGACTCAAAAGACATTACGAGGGCGCAGTGCAGCGCCACAAGTACCATGAACAAGGCGATAGCCTTGTCCTTGTAGATGTAAACCAAGCCGTCCCACATGTCGTGTATTATTCCGCCGACCATGCCTTCACCCACACGCCCCTCACCGGTGGATACGGTTTTCACCATAGACATCACAAGTGTGCTGGCTCCCGCGAGAACCGCGCTTAGCACCAATACGCCCGCAACGCCTATGGAGGGAATAGCCATCAGTGGAGAGGCGATAAGCAGACCAAAGAAGCGCGCGCCGTGGCGTGTCGCAGCGTTCAAGGTAATGGCGTTTAGCAGTACATCCTGTGGGACCTGATTCGGGATGAGCGCCGTTACCGTCGGCTCCTGTATGGTGCGGAACGCCCCACCAAGAAACGCAAGCACGGCGACATGCCAGAGTTCGACGGCGCCGGAGATAACTAGGACTGCCAGGATCGCAGTTACGATGAAGCTGGCAAAAAGCATGAGCTGCGCGAGAGTGCGTCGGTCGATGCGGTCCGCCATCAGACCACCTGGAAGAGAGATGATGAGGAAGGGAATCATCGACGCGAAGGTAATGACGCCCACCCAACCAGAAGAGTCGGACTTGCTTAGCGTAAACCACGAACTGGCTACGATGAATGTCCACATCGCTGCGCCGGAGAACATATTCGCCGTCCACGTCATTCGGTAGTCGCGGTGCGCGAGGGCGGTCAGATGGGGCGCATTTTTGATTTCGAGCAGAGCTGAGAGTCGCGGCAAACTTTCTGTCCTTCGGCTAGGAATGGGCTTTCTCAGACAAGCCGATTATAGCAGTACATCGGTCCATCGCATAGTCGCCCTGGCGGATGGGTAAGCCTGTGATTATTGAGTGGGTTGCGTTACTATATGGCGAACACACTAGGGCGAACACACCAGGGCGAACACACTAACAAATGGAACCAGGACCGGAGGAACACAATATGAACCCACTCGATAGGGCGGAGATTGGATCGACCGGGGTTATGGTAACGCGACTAGGAGTAGGTGGCGCGCCTTTCGGCTCAATGCCAGTAGATGCCGCCGAGCGGCGGTCAGTCGAAAGTATAAGCAAGGGCTTGGAGCTTGGCATCGCATATTATGACACTGCGCCGCTCTATGGCGCAGGACGGAGCGAGCGGTATTACGCAAAGAGCTTGTCGGGCGTGGACCGCGATTCGTATGTCCTGTCAACGAAGGTTGGGCGCGTGCTGAATCCGGTGGACGCTGCGCCGGGACAGGACATATACCGCGATCTGCCGCAGATGGATGTTGTGTTCGACTTCAGTCGGGATGGCGTGCTGCGCTCGTTCGAGGACAGCCTGAAGCGGCTGGAACTCGACCGAGTTGACCTTCTTCTAATTCACGACCCGGACGACTACCATCAGCAGGCAGTGGATGAAGCCTTTCCCGCGCTCGCCGAGCTGCGTTCGCAGGGGGTCATCGGGGCGATTGGCGCGGGCATGAACTTCTGCGAGCCGCTGGCGCAGTTCGGGCGAGAGGCGGACTTTGACTGCTTCTTGCTTGCGGGGCGATACACACTGCTAGACCATAGCGGTCTGGACGACCTGCTTCCTCTGTGCGAAGAGAAGGGGATGAGTATAATTCTTGGTGGGCCGTACAACAGCGGCGTCTTGGCGTCCGATCTCGGCGAAGGGACGACGTACTTCTATCAGAGCACGCCACCTGAGGTGTTGGAACTGGCGCGTAAGATTAAGGTCGTGTGCGACCGGCACGATGTGCCGCTGAAGGCTGCGGCGTTGCAATTCGGTTTGGCTCATCCTACGGTCGCGGCGGCGATTCCGGGCGCAGTATCCGCCAGCGAGGTTCAGGAGAACTTCGACATGGTGAATTTCGCGATTCCTGATGACCTATGGACGGAGCTAAAGCATGAAGGGCTGTTGCCGGAGAACGCTCCGACTCCATAGTCCTTCGGCCGGAAGCTGAGGAGGTTGCGATGAAGTCGTATGCGATGGCGCTGGACCTACGGGATGACGCTGAGGTTATCGAGCGATACAAGGAGTATCATCGCGCGGTCTGGCCAGAGGTACTGGATGGACTGAAGTCGCTGGGCATATCAAAGATGAAGATATTCCTGCGGGGCGACCGCCTGTTCATGTACCTTGAAGTGCCCGATGACTTCAACCTTGAGCGCGACTTCCAGCGCTACACGGAGGCGTCACCGCGTGCTGCGGAGTGGGACGCACTCATGCGTGAGTTCCAGGTGCTTGTGCCCGATGCCAAACCCGGCGAGTGGTGGGCGGCGATGGAAGAGGTGTTTGACCTGTATTGGTAACCGACTCTAACCCAAACTCTCGTCGAGTATCTCCAATAGGTCCTTTGTTTGTCGGGTGTCCTGGACCTGCTTGGCGCCGATGCCCTCCTCGAACATTTGAAGGCAGAACGGGCAGGAAACGCCCACCGTATCGGCTTCGGTTTCGAGGTACTGCTCTGTGCGGACGTGGTTGACGCGGTCTCCGCGACTCTCCTCGACCCACATGTGCCCGCCGCCCGCGCCGCAGCAAAAACCCTGACTGCGGCAGCGACTCATCTCCACGAGTTCCAGCCCCGGTATCGCTTCTGCTATCTGGCGAGGCTGGTCGTATATGCCATTGTGCCTCCCGAGATAGCATGAGTCGTGATAAGCGAGGGTGGTGTTAATCTCAACGAGCGGCTTAATGCGGCCATTGGCAATCAGCTCGGCTACGAACTCGCTGTAGTGCAGTACCTCGAAGTCGCCGCCGAGATGCGGGTACTCGTTCTTGATCGTGTTGAAGCAGTGCGGACAGATTGTAACGACCTTCTTCACATTGTAGCCGTTCAGGGTATCTATGTTCTGCTGCGCCATAATCTGATAGAGGTACTCGTTGCCCATGCGCCGCGCCGGGTCGCCGGTGCATCCTTCTTCCATGCCTAGTATCGCGAAGTCCACACCCGCGCGCTTGAGCACGGATGCCATGGAACGCGCTACGCTCTGGCTGCGCTGCTCCAAAGCCGCAGTGCAGCCGACCCAGAATAGCACTTCGGCTTCAGGGTGATCGGCGAGCAAAGGAATGTCCAGCCCCTCCGCCCAATCGGTGCGCGTGAATGTGGTGCCGCGCCATGGATGCCCGCGTTGCTCCATGCTGAGCAGGGCATTCATCGCCGTCTCCGGCATCTCTGCCTGCTCCATTACTAGGTAGCGACGCATGTCAACGATAGTGTTGATGTGCTCTACGCCAACCGGACACTCCTCTACGCATGCGCCGCAGGTCAGGCAATCCCACAGGGCTTCCTCTTGAATCCAACGTCCGATGAGCGGCTTTTCGGACTGCTCGTCCTCGCCGGCGAGGACGCCGGGACCAGTCTCTAGCGCGTGTTCCTTCAAATTTTCTACTATGTGCATCGGCGAGAGAATTTTGCCGCTTATGTTCGCGGGACAGGCGTCGGTGCAGCGTCCACAGACGGCGCAAGCGTATCCGTCCAGAATCTGTCGCTGCGTAAAGTCCTGAATTCGGTGCGCCCCGAACACCTCCGCAGTCTCAAGATCGGTTGGAGTCGGCAGCGTGCCTCGCGCTTCAAGTGAGCGAGTGAAGAAGTTAATCGGCGCACCGACCAGGTGCATGTGCTTGGACAGGGGAATGTAAATGGCGAAGCCCAAGATTATAGCAAGATGCGCCCACCAGAATATGGCTTGGAGTGCATTTGCAGATTCCGCGCTCACTCCACTGAATACTGACGCCAATGCGTTGCCGACCGGAGCGACTGAATGGGAACCTGTGCCGCCACCGACGATGTAGAATGCCTCGGTAAGCAGCGTGAATATCATGAGCATCGCTATCAGCGCGAGGATGATGGCAGATTCTTTCTTCTGGGTGAGGTCGAACTTCAGGCGGCTAGGGGTGAAGACCCAGCGCCGAATCGCTGCCCACGACAGCACTAGCAGGAACAGGGCTGCTAGAACGTCTAGGTAGATGGTAAACACCTTCAGACCCGTCTCAGTGAGAATCTTTCCGGAGAGAGGATGCCATAGCGAATCACCGAAGATGAACAACGCGTAGCTCAGAGAGAAGGAAAGGAAACCCCAGAAGATGAAGAAGTGCGCCAGGCCTGCGCGGTCTCTGATCGACACGCGCTGGAGCACCTTGCGCTGTCCGAAAATGAACGGCAGCGCACCCAAGAGGCGGCGCATAGGCTGGTCGAAGCGATTTGCCGGCTTGCCAAGTAACACTAGCCTGAATACGCGCCGGTACAGGAAGTAGCCTGCAACTCCGAACGCCGTGATCGATGCGACATATACGCCTATCCATGTAGGTATTACTCCAAAGAGGCTGTCAGGCGGAACCATCGCTATCTCCTATCGAATCGAATAAGTATCGGCGAGTTTACCACATGCGGGTTTAGACTTCAGCGTTCTTTCGCTTCCGCCGTCATGGTCCGCCGTCATGGGTTGATAGTCATGTGCCAATAATCGGGCGATTATATGGCACAGATTCACCGAAACATCGCCAGGATGAGCGCTGCGCTCGCCAGCCACAGAGTCAACGTTACGAGCAGTGGCTTGTCGCCCAGCAAAAGATATTCCGGGTCCTCTCCGGCGTCTGACCGTCCACTCAAGATCAGGTAGCGGAACAGACCGAATGCGACAAAGGGTATGGTCAACATCATCGCGTTGTTGGAAGGCAGGTTCGGCGCGGTGAACGTGTACAGCGAATATGCTATCAGGGATGCGGTCGCCGTGATGATGATTAGTTGGCTGAGGGATTCAACGGAATAACCGCTCAGCGCAGGACGCTGACTTGCCGCGTCTTCGCCTGTGGTCACGAGTTGGCTGCGCCTCTTTATGAGCGCAAGCAGCAGCGCCGCAAGCGCGGTGCATAAGTAAAGCCACGGAGATATTGGCACCTGTATGATCGCTGCGCCCGCAACTGCGCGCAGCACCATGCCGCCGCTTATGATGAATACATCGACGAGCACGATGTGCTTCAGCAGCATTGAGTAAGCGACATTTGCCACCACATACACGCCGCAAATTGTGCCGAATAGCGGCTCCAGTGCGAATGCTCCGGCCATTCCTATGACTGCCAGTACAGCCGCTTCTGCCCATGCCGCCGGCATTGGCAGGCGTCCGGAAGCTACCGGGCGGCCTCTCTTTCTCGGGTGAAGACGATCGCTATCTGCGTCAAGAATATCATTCAGCAGGTACACTGCACCGGCGACCGCCGAG
>JAGGDZ010000414.1 GCA_024648655.1 Chloroflexota bacterium
GAGTGCGACAAATGGGTCATCTATGTCGGCATAGACCTTCGGAATTATACCGTCCGACGAGCCTGGCCAGGGTGAAGCGGCATTCACGGGGAGGATGGGATGCTCGGGCACCCAGAATGAGTCGAATCCCAGTTCCTCAGCTCGCTTAGCTATGACGGCAACGTCCGCGGAATAGTCGGTCGGAAATGTAGAAATGCCAATGTTCACGATTAAGAACCTCCTGAAGATTTGGCACATTATACGCACATCTGCGACACGATGTTCAATAGGCGCAACCGGATTGACACTTTGCTTGAATTCTTGATGGGGGTTGCGTCTAAAGCTGACGGTGATAATATCGATTATTGATTGTGATTCGTCACCTAATTGGCAGCTTGATGCCCAGATGAACTGCGCTGAAAATTATTGACCACATTCCGCGTGTTAGTTACAATATAGAGTGCACTTAGGTTAGCGCCTGGAGTCAGTCCGCTAACCTGATTTGCTATCAGGGCTGCAGGCGCAAATGACGGTGCCCCAGTGGCGCAACCGGAAGCGCAGCCGACTTGTAATCGGCAGGTTAGTGGGTTCGAGTCCCCTCTGGGGCTTTTCTCTAATCCGACAGAACGTCAACGCTACGGACTCGTCGTCTAATGTGCGTTTACTTGGATTAGGTATATGCCTGTGATAGACTGAAATACGGCTGCGGTGCAAACCCCGGGAGGGATGGGAGAGTGGCTAAATCCACCAGACTGTAAATCTGGCGCCCGACGGGCTACGCAGGTTCGAATCCTGCTCCCTCCACCAAGCAACACCGAGATTTGACCGAATCCTAGGCATCAAAAAACAAAACCGGGCCCACATAGCTCAGTCGGTAGAGCGCGTTCTTGGTAAGAACGAGGTCAGCAGTTCAAGTCTGCTTGTGGGCTCCACATTTGGAGGAAGAAAGCAAGAATGGCTAAGCAAAGGTTTGAGAGAACTAAACCGCACATAAATGTTGGCACGATAGGGCACGTTGACCACGGCAAAACGACCCTTACAGCTGCGATCACCAAAGTGTTGAGCAGCGCAGGCCTTGCCGACTTCAGGGCGTTCGATAGCATTGATAACGCTCCGGAGGAAAAAGAGCGCGGCGTCACGATTGCGATTCAGCATGTGGAGTACGAAACAGACACTCGCCACTACGCGCATGTTGACTGCCCGGGTCACGCGGACTACATCAAGAACATGATTACCGGCGCGGCGCAGATGGACGGCGCCATCCTCGTCGTCAGCGCGCCGGACGGCGCTATGCCACAGACCCGCGAGCACATCCTGCTTGCGCGTCAGGTGGAAGTGCCCGCGATGGTCGTCGCCCTTAACAAGGTCGATATGATGGACGACGAGGAATTGCTGGAGCTTGTCGAGCTAGAACTTGACGAACTGCTTTCCGAGTATGGCTTCGAGAACGTGCCCATCGTCAGGGTAAGTGCCCTAAATGCTCTGGAATCCGAAGACAACGACCGGGACTCCGAGTGGGGCAAGGGCATCTGGGAGCTGATGGACGCGGTTGATGAGAACATTCCGATGCCGGAGAGGCCGCGCGACCAGCCATTCCTGATGCCTATCGAGGACGTGTTCAGCATCAAGGGGCGCGGTACAGTAGTGACGGGTCGCGTCGAAAAGGGCATCGTGAAGGTGGGAGACCAGGTTGAGATTGTGGGCATCAAGGACACCACGACCACCACGGTCACCGGTGTAGAGATGTTCCACAAGTTGATGGATGAGGCCGAGCCAGGCGACGCGGTAGGCGTGCTTCTGCGCGGCGTTGACCGCGACGAGGTTGAGCGAGGGCAGGTGCTGGCAGCCCCGGGTAGCATACTCCCGCACAAGGATTACGAGGCACAAGTGTATGTTCTGAGCAAGGACGAAGGCGGACGTCATACGCCGTTCTTCAATGGCTATAAGCCACAGTTCTTCATCCGCACTACCGACGTGACAGGTGAGATAAACCTGCCTGAGGGCACCGAGATGGTCATGCCCGGCGACAACATCGAGATGAACGTGAAACTCATAACGCCGGTCGCTGCCGATGAGCAGTTGCGGTTCGCTGTCCGTGAGGGTGGGCGCACCGTTGGCTCCGGTGTCATAACCAGGATTAACGACTGACAAGTGAATTGCATTAGTAGGGCTGTGGTAGCTTAATCACAGCCCTGCTTTTTTGAGACTCAGAAGAGAACGAGAATACATATGGCGCGAAGGGCGGAAAACCGCATCATCATCAATCTGGGTTGTGTCGATTGCCGTGAGCGGACTTACCACTCGACAAAGAATCGGCGCAACGACCCACAGCGTATCGAACTGAAGAAGTTCTGCCCACGGTGTAGATCTCACACTCTCCACCGGGAGGTTAGGTAGGCGAGCATGGCTACTAATCCAAGCGCACCCAGAAGGCTAGGGAACAGGTCTGCCCGCAGAGCATTTGGGCTTTCCGGGATAACTGAGATTGTCTCGGAGCTACGCCGCGTAACTTGGCCGACTTATGAGGAAACCTTCCGACTATCGGTGATGGTCATAGCCGTTGCTGCGGCGATCGGTGTGTTTCTAGGTGTGGTTGATCTGGGTTTTTCCAGTCTGTTTGACATAATCCTAGGGAATTAAGAGATGAACAAGACTGGAGAAATCGAACAGCCGCGCTGGTATGTGTTGCACGCGTACTCAGGACATGAGGGCCGCGTGAAGCAGAATCTTGAGCAGCGTGTCTCTAATATGGATATGAGCCATAAAATTCTTGAGGTCTTCGTCCCGCAAGAAGAAGAAATCGAAATTCAGGGCGGGCAGCGCAAAACAGTATCGCAGCGTGTATTCCCCGGTTATATATTTGTGCATATGCGGATGGATGATGAGAGCTGGCACATCGTCCGCAGCACACCGGGAGTTACCGGTTTCGTCTCAGCCGAGGATGACAGGGAAGCTCGACCAAGGCCGGTTCCGCTTGATGAGCGTGAAGAGCAGACCATTCTCGGATTCAAGGATACGGACCAGCCACGTGTGCGTGTTGGCTTCACCCAAGGTCAGGCGGTCCGTATTACCGACGGGCCATTCGTCGATTTCATGGGTGTTGTCGATGAAGTGCACGCGGACAGAACTAAATTGAAGGTTCTGGTTTCATTCTTTGGGAGGGAAACACCTGTGGAGCTTGACTTCCTTCAGGTTGAACGCGCATAGCAAGGCAAAGAAAAGGCTTTGGCTGCCATTTACAGGCAGCAAGAATACAGTGTGCTGCAAACTCCCATCAGCCCTACAATCGCCACATAACACTGCGCTTACACTTACAAAGGATTAATCAGTTGGCTAAGAAAGTAATGACGATGATAAAGCTCCAGATAGAGGCAGGCAAAGCCACGCCTGCCCCTCCGGTTGGTCCCGCGCTTGGACAGCACGGCGTCAATATCATGGGGTTTGTTAAAGAGTACAATGAGCGCACAGGTTCCCAATCGGGAAATATCGTGCCGGTGGAGATTACGGTCTTTGAAGACCGCTCATTCACATTCATCACGAAAAGCCCACCTGCCTCGGACCTGCTGAGGAAAGCCGCCAATATCGATAAGGGCAGCGGCAACCCTCTTGCGGAAAAGGTCGCTCGCATTCCTAGAGATAGAGTGCGTGAGATCGCAGAACAAAAGATGGACGACCTCAACGCGGCAGACCTTGAAGGTGCGATGCGTATTATTGAGGGAACTGCGCGTAGTATGGGCATTGAGGTCCAACAATAGCGCTGTGGGAAGACAGGGCGACAAGACAGCTCAGAATAGGAAGTGCGATGGCTAAACGTGGAAAGCGGCACAACGCGGCAACCGCGGCAATACAAAAAGATTTCGAGTACCAGCCGGAAGAGGCAGTGACGCTTGCCAAGAGCAACGCTACCGCGAAATTCGATGAGACTATGGAATTACACCTGCGGACAGGTGCAGATCCGCGTCACGCTGATCAGATGATTCGAGGAGTCGCACTCCTGCCGCACGGCGTAGGCAAGACGGTGCGCGTAACGGTGTTTACGCAAGGCGAAGCCGTTACCGTCGCGGAGGAGGCGGGCGCCGACTTTGTCGGCTCTGATGAGATAATCAAGAATGTGGAGGACGGCTGGGTAGATTTCGATGTGTCAATTGCCACTCCCGATATGATGGGTAGAATTGGTAGGCTCGGTCGGATACTCGGCAGAAGAGGTCTTATGCCGAACCCCCGCACCGGCACGGTTGTCCAGCCGGACGAACTGCCAAGAGCGATTCGTGAAGCGAAGTTGGGTAGAGTGGAATACCGAGTTGATCGAACTTCCTTGATTCACGTGCCGATAGGCAAGGCAAGTTTTGAAGTCAGCCAGTTGATGGATAATCTGACTTCACTGATGGACAATATCGTCAGGGCGCGCCCGAGTGGAGTGAAGGGGCAGTATATCAAGACCGCTTATCTGACGACGACGATGGGGCCAAGTGTCAAGATGGATGTTGCCAGTGCCAGCGCACTTAGAGTAGAATAAAAGTCTAAATCGATGCCGCAGACTGCGGGCCTCCTCATGGAGATAATACTCCAGCCCGTATAGGCACACTCAACAGGTAAATGATTGCCTGTAGGTTCGGATTATTACTGAACTGTGCCCTGAGTCTGCCGCGGCTCGGGGTTTTTTGGTTAATAGGGACGGTTGTAGATGAACGGATCGCTCAGATGGGCATTCCGGTATGCGAAAGACAGATGAGGTAACAAGTTGCCTACTGATAGGAAAGTACAGGCTGTTCAGGATATGACGGAATGGCTGGATGGCGCGACAATAGTCATCTCGACCGGCTATGCGGGGCTGCCAGTTGCCGATATGACCTCGCTCAGACGCGCATTGCGCGAGAAGGAAGTCCGTTACAAGGTTGTAAAGAATACGCTTGCGTATATCGCCGCTGAAAATGCAGGTAGGCCCGAATTGAAGGAAATAATCCAGGGGCCGAGCGCAATCGCTTTCGGTTACGGAGAGCCGACTGACCCGGCGAAGGCGTTGTCCGAGTTCATACGGGAGACACGTTCACCGCTACAGATTCACGGCGCTGTTCTGGATGGCAGGGTCTTAGACGGAGCGCAGGTTGAACAGCTTGCCAGCCTGCCGAGCAAGGACGAACTAGTAGCGCAGATGCTTTCGCGGATGCAATCGCCGATTGCCGGACTTGTTAATGTGCTGAATGGTCCAATTGGCGGGCTTGCTAGAGTGTTGCAAGGACGTATCGACCAGATGCATGAGCAGCCAGCAGAATAACTTAAGAGAAAATTAGGCAAGAAGCTAAATCAGGGAGGTTTTCCTATGACGACCAAAGAAGAGATAATGGACGCGATCAAGGGATTGTCGGTTTTGGAGCTTGCCGACCTAGTGAAGGCGCTTGAGGACGAGTTCGGCGTCAGCGCAGCCGCTCCCGTGCAGATGGCTACCGTAGCCGGCGTCGCGGCAACCGCAGAAGCAGCCGCGGAGGAAGAGAAGACCGAGTTCGATGTGTCCATCACCGAGATTGGACCGCAGAAGATTCAGGTCATCAAGGCCGTCCGCGAGGTTACCACGCTCGGACTGAAAGAGGCGAAGGAACTCGTAGAGAGTGCGCCTGTCGCAGTCAAGGAAGCCATTGCCAAGGATGAGGCTGACGAAATCAAGGAGAAGCTGGAAGGCGCGGGCGCAGTAGTTACGGTAGCCTAGCCGCTTTCTCGGTCTCGTTCCCAGGTACAGACGACAGACACAATATCATCGCCCTACTTCTTGTAGCATTAAGGCAGGGAGTGGGGCGAGCTTCTTCTCAGTAGGATCGCTTTTCCCACGAAATGCTTATGCATTCTCTCCTGCCTATGGTGCAGGGAGGTTGCGGTTAAACTGCCTGCATCGCTACGCGCTAGTTCCGATATACGGGATAGTCTGCGGTCCCTCCGGCAATACGCATATCCGCGCATCCTTGCCGAAGTCTGAAATTGCGTCTTCGATGCTTTCCACTGGCGTAAGGTGTGCCTGTGCGATTTGCTGCGGAGTGAGGTAGTCCGATTTCAGAAGCACATCAGCTTTCATCTGAATCTGCGCCTGAATCTGTGCCTGCCACTGGTCGTGCCGTTCATAGCCTGGCTGCTGGATCATCTCCAGCAATTCAGAGGGGCTATCGCATGACGCTAGTATGTGGCGGTACTGCCCATGCTCAGGTATGCCTTCTGAGCATTCCGCGGCACAGATTATCTTCCCTCCTTCTCTGACGACCTGTGCTGCGGCGGACATTCCCTTGACCGCCTGATATAGGTTTTGATCGAGTGGGTATCCGCTGTTGGTAGTAACTACTACGTCGAAAGAGGTATCTACCGGCTGCATCGCGAGCCGCCTTGCGACCGCGCATGCAGAGGCGTGTACTGCGAATAGTTCGCCCGCATAGATGCTGGTGATGTGCTTGTCTCGGTTGATCGTCACATCAACCGAGAAATCGACGCCGGACATTCGTGCGATCTCCCGAATGGCATCGTGTATCGGGTTGCCCTCCGTAACCGCAAAGCGAGAATTAGGATGTCCGATCATCGCCGCGTCATGCAAGCGCATGATCGTGGGGAAGCCGGCAAGACCCGGCGCGACCATCTTTGGGCCGCCACTGAAGCCTGCGAAGAAATGCGGCTCGACGAATC
>JAGGDZ010000369.1 GCA_024648655.1 Chloroflexota bacterium
TTGCAATCCGGAACCCCGCCCCAAGCTCAGTCGCATCCAGCATAGCCCGCAGCCGCTTCTCCGCAGGCTCTGTCATGCTCCCCGACGGCGGCACCAGCAGGTAGCAGTACGCCCTGCGCGCGCTTCGCCCCACACGTCCCCGAAGCTGGTACAGCTGAGACAGCCCCAGCGTATCCGCCCGGTTGATGATGAGCGTATTCACGTTTGGTATATCCAGCCCTGACTCGATGATAGTTGTGCAAACCAGCACATCCAGCTTCCCCTCCGCGAACTCCAGCATCACATCCTCAAGCTCGCTCTCGTTCATCTGTCCGTGCCCAACACCCACGCGCGCCTCCGGCACCAGCCGCCCGATATGCCGAGCCATATAGTCGATGTTATAGACTCGGTTGTGCAGGAAATACACCTGCCCCTGCCTGTCGATCTCCCGCAGTATCGCCTCCCGTATCAGTGCGTCGCTCATCTCCGACACATAAGTCTTGATAGGCAGCCGCTCCTCCGGCGGAGTCTCCATCGTGCTCATGTCCCGCACGCCCGCCAGCGCCATGTGCAGACTGCGCGGTATTGGCGTCGCTGTCAGTGTCAGCACATCCACCTCCTGCCGCATCCGCTTCAGACGCTCCTTGTGCGCCACCCCGAATCGCTGCTCTTCGTCCACGATGACAAGCCCCAACTCCTTGAACCGCACATCCTTCTGTATCAGCCGGTGCGTCCCGATGCAGATGTCCACCTTGCCGTCGGCAAGACGTTCCACAACGCTACGCTGCTCCTGCTGCGTCCGGAATCGGCTCAGCACCTCCACCTGCGTGGGAAACGCGCTCAACCGCTGCGAGAATGTCGCGTAATGCTGCTGCGCCAGCACCGTAGTCGGCACCAGAACCGCAACTTGCTTCCCATCCATCACCGCCTTGAACGCCGCCCGCAGCGCAATCTCTGTCTTCCCGTACCCCACATCGCCGCATACCAGCCGATCCATCGGCTTAGCCGACTCCATATCCGCCTTCACTTCCTCGATAGTGCGGCGCTGGTCCGCCGTCTCCTCGAACGGGAACGATTCCTCCAGCTCCGACTGCCACTGCGCGTCCGGCACAAACGAATGCCCTTCCGCAAGCTCACGTGCCGCGTACAGTGCCAGCAACTCCGACGCCATCTCCCGTGTAGAGCGTTCCGCGCGCGCCTTCGCGCGCCGCCACTCCTGCGTTCCAAGTCGGGTCAGGCTCGGTGGCCTGTCCAAAGGCGCGATATACGGCGCAACCCTGTCCAGATGCTCCAGAGGCACATACAGTTTGTCGTCATTCGCGTACTCGATGTAAAGGTACTCCCTGTCATCATCACCGTTCCCCTCTCCCTTCACACCCCTCACCGTGCCCATGAACCTCCCGATCCCGTGCTCCACGTGCACCACATAGTCCCCCGGCGAAAGCTCCGACAGAAATGCGTCCCTAGCCGCGCGCACCGACCGCCGCCGCGTCCGCCTCTGCTTCGCCACTCCGAATATCTCCGCATCGCTGAACACTACCAGCCGCCCATCCCACTCTTTTCCATCAAGCGGCATCGAGAACCCGTCGCTTAGCCCACCAGCAGACGACTGCATCAGCGTTATGCTTCCCGCGTTAGGCACACTGTCCAACCCGTCCACCAACGATACATCAACGCCCTCACCGCCAAATATCTCCGACAGCCGCCGCGAGTGACTGCTCACCGCCACCACAGTCGCCCCATCCTCCTCAATCAGCTCCCAAACATCCTCCACGAACCGCTCCAAGTTCCCATAATAATTCGCGGCAGCAACAAACGGCATCTTGAGGGTTTCGCTCTTGGCGAGCCTGTCGAACCGCCCGTCCTCCGCCCGGTCCGCCCAGTTAGCCCCCTCCCCCTCCAGAGGCGACACCACTTCCGAACCTACCTGAAAGTCAAGCCGCTGTCCAAAACGCTCGAACTGCGCCTCCACATCGCTCCACGACAGGTGCGAAGACGGAAAATTGCGCGGCAGCTCACCCCGACCTTCCTTCGTCTCCCGCAGCTGATGCCCCCGCTCCTGTATTTCCCATGCCGCGTCCGCGATCTCGTCGGGTTTGTATGCCACCAGCACAGCACCGCCGCCCGCCCACGCAGCGCCCTCTGTAAAATAGTCCGCAAGCCCGCCCGAGTTGAAGAACCCCGCGTAAAACCCCTGCTCTTCCACCTCTTGTCCCTCCATCAGCAGCTCAAGCTCCTCGCGAATGCGCGACTGAACGCCCGGAGTGCAATTGCCGACATCCACACGCGCAGCCAGCCGCTCCAGCTCTCCGTAAGGTGTCATCGCGGGCAGAATCTCATGAGCGGGCGTAATCCGTATCGACTCCACCACCTCACCCGACCGCTGCGTAGTCGGATCAAACTTCCGTATGCTGTCAACCTCGTTGCCCCACAACTCGATTCGTGCGGGCATCTCCGAATCCACCGGAAATACATCAATAATCCCTCCGCGTCTGCTCACCACGCCCGGCGCATAAACTGCCGACTCGAACCTGTACCCCAGCCGCCGCCACAAGTCTAGCAACTCCCCAAGCTCCACTTCTTCGCCTCGCCGCAGCGTGTGACTGCTCGCTTCCGCTACATCCCGCCCGAGCGTTCGCTGCATCAGCGCACCCACCGACGCCACGACCACAACGCCGGGCACGTCGGTATCGTCTGTCGCTATCGCCGCCAGAACCCGCAACCTCTGATGCACCGTCTCCATATCCGAGTCCAGCCGCTCAAATGGCAGAATCTCCGACTCCGCGAAATGCAGCAAGCCCGCATCTTCCCCACACCACGCCACCAGCTGCTCGTGTAGCCTGCGAGCGTCTTCAGGACGCGGCGCGACCACCAGCATAGGCGCATCCACATCCCGTCGCAGCGTCCCAAGCGTAAACGCCGCAGCCTTTGCGGACGCTTCCACTGCCAGCCTGCGGGCGCCGCTTCTCAGCTCGTCCCGCAGACGGCAATACTCCGGCACACCATCCAAAAGCTCCCGCAACACCCCAATCATCATGCGATTACACCCTTAATCCTATCCATAATCCTATCCATCCTGTCAGTCCTGTCCCACTCAACGCACAGTAAGGCCTCCCCAACACCCACTCGGTCGGGCAAGCCCCTATAGATTCTACCATCTGATTCCGGCAAGCTTAAAGTAAAATTTGCCTTAACAAATTATTAAAACTTGTTCAAAAACCATCTAGACGCTGATATAATAATCCGCATTCCCCTTGACCGCCGCCAAGAGTTGAGTCACATAACATCAAAATTTTGGAGGGAAGATTGATGGAAGCTTATTGTCTCAAGTGCCGCGCATCCCGCGAAGTCAAGAACCCTGAAGAAGTCGTACTCAAAAATGGTCGCCCCGCGACACGAGGCAGTTGCACCGTCTGCGATGCATCCGTTTTCCGCATCGGCAAGTCCTCTTGATAACCTACATTTCCACTCATCCGTGTTTCCAAGACTGAGCAGAGTTCGCAGTTCCGCCAACTCTGCTAATGTCTGACAGTCTGTTATCACTCCTCAAAGTGATTCCGGTCCAGTTCGCCCCTAACCTCTTCGCCGACGCCTTTGAGGGACCAAACGCCCGCAGCCCCTAGCCGGACTTCCGTATGTTTTGTTCTCCTTTGTGCCTTTCTGTGGCTATCCCGCCCCAACAACTGGATACTGACAACCTGTGTTACCATATAGCCATGCGATACGACACAATCGTGATAGGTGGCGGCTCCGCGGGCGCGGTCATTGCGGCGCGTCTTTCCGAAGATCCCGCGCACTCCGTCCTACTGCTCGAAGCCGGCGCAGACTACCCCGACTTCAACGACATGCCCGACGACATCAAGCTTGGGCTTGGCACCGGCGCAGACTTCTTCAACATCGAAGACCGCCACAACTGGCTCTTCACCGGCAAGGCGACCGACACTGCCCCACCGATGGACGTCCCGCGCGGCAAAGTCATGGGCGGCACCAGCGCCATCAACGGCCAGGTCTTCCTCCGCGCCATCCCCGACGACTTCGACTACTGGGTCTCGCTAGGCAATGAAGAGTGGCGTTTTGAGGACGTCCTGCCATATTTTCGCAAGCTCGAAACCGACATGGACTTCCAGGACGACTTCCACGGCAGCGATGGCCCCATCATCGCCAAGCGCCACAAGCTCGAAGACCTGCTCACCGACCAGATTGCCTTTTACAACGCCTGTATCGAGGCCGGCTTTCCCGCCAACCCCGACCACAACCACCCGGACGCCACCGGTGTCGGCCCCTACGCCCTCAACAACCCCAATGGCATCCGCTGGAGCACCGCGCTCGGCTACATCAACCCCGCCCGCCATCGCCTCAACCTTACCATCCGCGCCAACTGCGCCGTACAGCGCATCTTACTGTCCTCAGACGGACCGGACGAGAAACGAGCAATCGGCGTCGAAGTCGTAAGCGGCGGCGAGCGCTTCAATGTCGAGGCAGGGGAGGTCGTCCTCAGCGCCGGCGCGGTCGGCTCGCCCCACCTGCTCATGCTCTCCGGCATCGGCGACACCAAACAACTTGAAGCCGCAGGCATCACGGTAACCCACAATCTGTCCGGCGTCGGAAAGAACCTGCGCGACCATCCCGCCGTAACTGTACGCTGGCACTGCAATCCCGAATTCCCCATCCCGCCCGATGGCGTCGGCGCGCAGAAAGTTGCCCTCCGCTACACCGCCGAAGGCTCGCACCTGCACAACGACATGATCAAGGTCATGCGCTTCAACTCCGACGAACGCCTGCTTCTCATGTCGGTCGGCATCTACCTTGCCCTGTCCGCCGGTCAACTCCGCATCGTCTCGCCCGACCCGTTCGTTCAGCCCGAGCTGGACTACAATTATCTCAGCGACCCTTTCGACATCGAGCGCCTGCGAAACGGAGTTCGACTCGCACACAGCCTCGCCGAACATCCCGAAATGGCGCAGATTATACACTCGCCGCAAGAACCTACATCCGCGCAGCTCGAATCCGACGACTCCCTCGACGAGTGGATCCGCCGCACCGTAGCCACCATGCATCACATCTCCTGCACTTGCAAGATGGGCCCTGCGTCCGACCCGCTCGCCGTAGTTGACCAGCACGGGCGCGTCCACGGCATACATGGCCTCCGCATAGCCGACGCATCCATCATGCCCGACTGCCCGCGCGCCAACACCAACGTAACCACCATGATGATCGGCGAGCGTATCGCCGACTTCATAAAGTCCGGTGGCTAACAAAGTCCCTTATCTCTTGGCGGTGACGAACATCCCTTATCCTGAATCCTGATTATCCTGTTAGTTTCTCCATGCTCCAGCACTTCAAGCACCTCTATACTGACGATATTCGCGCCGAGGCGTTGCGACGCTTCGCATTCACGCCGGTCTCCCTGCAAATTCTGCCCGATGCCAGCCATGGCTACGTGTACGACTGTGAACGCGACGGCACACGCCGCATCCTCAAGATTACACACACCCTCCACCGCCAGCCGCGCCATATTCTTGGCGAGCTTGAGTTCATCAACTTCCTCGCCGATGGCGGTGTAACCGTCCCTCGCGCTGTCCCGTCAACCAGAGATAATCTGGTGGAAGCAATAGCCGCTGAAGAAGGACAATTTATCGCCGTCGCCTACGAGAAGGCGGAGGGCGCACTAGTGGATTGGCGCGATTGGACGCCGAAGATGTTCGAGCAGTGGGGCAGCCTCATCGGCAGAATGCACGCCATTACGAAAGAATACGAGCCTTCGGACAAAAGCGCCCGCCGCCGCTTCTGGCATGAAGACGCCGACTGGAACACCGATATAGAAGTGTACCGTGAGCGACCCGCATTCCGCGAGAAGGCGCGCCGCACCCGTGACTGGCTGCTCACCCTGCCCACCGACCGTGACTCATTCGGCCTCATACACTCCGACCTGCACCAGTGGAACTTCTTCTACCACGACGGGAGCATCCTCCCCTTCGACTTCGACAACACTCACTACGACTGGTTCATCTCGGACTTCACGACTGTCATCATCAATGTCGTCAACTGCCAGCAGCATCACTACCGTCGCGGCGAGTACGACTACTGGACGGCAGGCGTCCCGATGACCGCGGACGAATTTCTGGACTACTTCTTCACACCATTCATCGAAGGCTACCGGCAACACAACCGACTGCCTCCCATCTGGATGTGCCACCTGCCCGCATTCCTGAACCGACACTGGCTCACATTCCTCACCGACTCACTCCGCGACCCTGAGTTCGGCGACCTCGCGCCGGAGCGACAGGCG
>JAGGDZ010000023.1 GCA_024648655.1 Chloroflexota bacterium
ACGCAGACCGTCTGGTTCACCGATTATACGATCCGGGCAACCCCGCATTCGACCGCATCGTGGAGATATTTGGTGACGAGATTGTGGGCGAAGACGGCTACATCGACCGTAAGATTCTCGGCTCAAAGGTGTTCGGCAAGCCGGAGGAGATGTCGAAGCTGACGACCGCCATCGGGAACATCGCGGAGGCGGTGAAGGAAGTGGTGGATGAGTGGAATGTTGCGTTGGGCGCTGAGGATGTTGCCGTGCTGGAGGCAGTGAACCTGATAGAAGCGGGCTATGGGCGATGGTGCGATGCGGTGTGGCTGCTCGCGTGCGAGCAGGACACTGCGCGGCAGCGACTGATGGAGCGCAACGGGTTCTCCGTGGAAGAGGCGAACCAGCGGCTCGCGAGCCAGCGGGACTGGCAGGAGCGCGCGCCGGCTTCGGACAGAGTGTTTCACAACGATGGCGGAATTGCCGAGTTTGAGGCAGAAGTGGAAGGCGCGTACATAAAAGCCGTCGGTCTTGCAAGAGACGGACGACTGCCGGTGTCTAAGTATTACGATTGGTGGGAGCGGCGGAACGGATAGTTCTGCTTTGACCTCAGTACCCCATTACCCCAGTGGGATGCTTTTGAAATGGTATGCCCTGAGAGCTTCCGACTCGAGTCGGAAGCTCGGAACATCCAAGTTTCGGCAGCTTGCAGGCAACCTCCCGGTATCTCATGGAGCCGGAACGGTGGCAACAGTCTCAACAGACACTGGTCCGTTCGGCATCATCCACTTAGATGGCCAGCGGCAGGGGACGCCCCTCATCCTAGTAGAGATCCAAAGCTACGACAAAGACATACTCCGCGCTTGCCATCGCCCCGGACAAGGTATCGCCCTCGGTTATCAACTCTGGCAGCGACGGGGAGGTAACGGTGTACCCCCCTTCGTGCTGAGGCTCCAGGAGGCAAGGGAATCCTCGCGATCATCCCGCTCTCCACTTTCAGTGTGTCTAGTTCTTGAAGGCGGGCATAACCTCTTCGGCGAACTGCTCAAGTTGCTCGATAATGACTGACTGCGGAGTGCCGACCGGCATTCCGACGTTGATTTCTTCGAGGCCGGGGTACTGCTTCTGGATACCCATCAGCTGTTCAGTTACTTGCTCGGGCGTGCCTATCAGCCACGATCCGCCCTCGACACCCTGCTCAAGTGTGGGCAGGTTGGCGGTGTAAACGCGGTCGGGGTCGCCTAGCGCCTCGATCTGGTCATCGGTGAGGCCGCGGACGAATCCGAGCGGCGCGAACATCTTCATGTTCTCCTCGAAGAAGGAGCGAGCTTCGCGTATGCCCTGGTCGGTGGATTCGGCGAGATAGACGGAGAAGCTGATGATGAGGTTGCCGCCCAGCTCCGTCTCTCTGCCGTGCTCGGCTTCGATCTTTTGCCATGCCTCAACGACGCTTTGCTGCGCGCCGCCGGGCGCAGCTCCGCCGCCGATGATGCCCTTGATGCCATGCTTCGCCATGAAACGCAAGCCGCGCTCGCTGGCGCTGACGACCGGCTGCCAGCACTCGACGGGCTGGTTTATTGGGCGAGGCACCAGTGTAATCTCCTCCAGCTCGTAGCCTCTGTACGGCACGCGCGGCGGGATGGTGTAGTTCTTTCCGTGGTGGGAGAAGGAGTCGCTGTGGAACGCCTTCATGATGATATCGACCTGTTCCTCGAATAGGTCGCGGTTGGCGTCACCGTCGAGCATGGGATTGCCGAAAACTTCGACCTCTCGGGTGTGATAACCTCTGCCCACGCCGAATATGGTGCGCCCTTGGGTGAGAATGTCCGCGGTGGCGTAGTCTTCGGCGAGACGCAGCGGATGCCACATCGGGGCGATGTTAAAGCCGCAGCCGATTTTGATGTTGTCGGTTATATGGCAGAGGTGGACGGCTTCCATAAGCAGGTTGCCGATGCACTCGTAGCCCTCGCGCTGGAAGTGGTGCTCTGCCATCCAGAATGTGTCGTAACCCTTCGTGTCCATAGTCTTAGCGATCGCGTCCGTCTTGTCGAAGACGGTAGCGAGCCGCTCGTTGGAGTAGAAGCGGTCGTTTGCGGGCGTAGCGTCAAAGCCCATGTCATCCAAGTCTATGTGGCCTGCGAATAGGCTGCCGAACCGGTTAATCATTGGTGCGCCTCCAAAAGCGTTGCTGGCGTGATTTGCGCCTTATTGTAGAGAAGTGATGCCGAGTGTCAAGTGTAAGCTGGGATGACATCGATGAAAAAGATGTGAGTATGGGTTTGTCTGCTATAATCGCGCGCAATACGCATTATGCAATTGAAAGGAGAAAACAATGCCAGTTACGGGACGGTATCTGTTTACGGCGAGTATGGACATTCCAAAGGAGCAGGAGGCGCTGTTCAATGAAGTGTATGACACAGAGCATGTGCCGCTGCTTAGCAAGGTGCCGGGGGTGGTGTCGGTAGCGCGGTTCAAGAGGCAGGAATTGACGCTTGCCATCGGCGGCAAATTGCAGACTATCGTGGTTGAGGATGAGCCACAGTACAGTGCAATCTATGAAGTGGAGAGCTCGGATGTGATTACAAGCGATGCTTGGATGGAGGCGTCCGAATCCGGACGCTGGCCGAAAGAGGTTCGTCCGTACACTCATAATCGTAGGCACACGCTGAGGAAGATTATACTTCCGGGTGAACCCGGATAGGATGGCGGCTAACGTTGGTTGACAGGATAGGCAGGATGGATAGGACTGAATGAATGTCGCGCTCGGTCCGGTCGCCCGCATAACTCGCAGCGCGAATTACAAGTGGTGGGTGTTCGCATCCGTCGCATTAGGGCTATTTCTGACTGTTACGGACCAGTCGGGGATCAACATTGCGCTGCCGCGAATAGCCGAGCATTTTGGGGCAGACTTGCCGTCGGCGCAGTGGATCGCGCTGGGATTCACGCTCAGCACCAGTGTTATGTTCATGCCTGTGGGCAGGCTGTCGGATACCTTCGGGCGAACACAGGTGTTTATGCTTGGGTTCATGGTGTTCGTGGCGGCGGCTGCGCTTGGGGGGACCGCCGTTGCGTTCCCGGTACTGATTGTGGCGAAGATAATTCAGGGCATTGGCGTCGCGGGCATCGAGGCGAACGGTATGGCGATGGTCGCGGACATATTCCCTGAGAAGGAACGCGGCAAGGCTATCGGTCTGTACATGTCCATCATAGGTGCGGGCGCGGTTGGTGGGCCAGTTATTGGCGGTAGTCTGGTGAGCCTGCTGGGGTGGCGTTCAATCTTCGTGGCAAGCGGGTGTGTGGGCATCGTGGCGCTCGTGCTGGCTGCCGTAGTGCTGCGGCGAGGGATGGGTATTCAGAGCGCTGACAGCCCTAGGAGGTCGAGCTTCGACTGGACGGGAGCGGCGCTGTCGGCAGTCGTGCTTGTGTGCTTCCTACTATCTATCACCAACGGGCACAAGCTGGGGTGGGGTTCGCCGGCGATCCTAGGCGGGTTCGGTGTTGCTCTGGCAGCTCTTGTAGTTTTCGTCTGGTGGGAAGGCAAGGCTGAAGCGCCGATGCTGGACCTGAGTTTTTTCAGAAGCAAGGTGTTCACGCTTGGCGTATCGGCGCGCTTTCTGTCGTTCCTGGCAGGTTCCGCAGTCTATTTCATCATGCCGTTTTACCTGGTGCAAGGGCTGGGGCTGGAGCCTAGCAGTGCGGGGCTGTTAATGGTGCCGGGCTCAATTGCAATCGCAATCTGGGGCCCTGTGAGCGGAAGGCTGTCGGACAGAATAGGCACGCGGTGGCTGACGGTGCTTGGCATGGCGTTCGCGAGCGTCGGGATGCTGATGTTTGCCGCTCTGGATGAGAACTCATCGACTTTTGATGTGATGCTCAGCATATTGATCGAAGGGACCGGGATTGGGCTGTTCTCGTCGCCAAACACGAGTGCGATAATGACTGCTATCGACAGCCGGAAATTCAGCGTTGCCTCGGCGTTCTTGAACCTGGTGCGGACATCCGCAGGTCTGAGCGGGATAGCGATCTTCACCGCAATCGTGGTGTTCACGATGGCGTCTCAAGGGTTTGAACCGGACCTGTCAGCGGTGTCTCAGGTTGGCGGTGATGAGGTCAGACTGGTGTTTATTTCCGGAATGAGCAGGGCGTTTTTCGCGGCGGCGATGGTGATGTTCGCAGCGATGGTGATTTCGGCGCTGCGTCCGGAGAACCCCGCGACGAACATCGGTGCACAGAATAAGCAGGATGATAGGATGAATAGCCGCTAGACGCCGCGCTTAGTTCTGGTGAACACATTCGTCATGCGGTCGGCATCGGGGTTGTCTTGACCCGGAAAGTGTACGGGAATGTCGCGCGCGCCAACGACTGTGAATACGACAACTGTGAAGGGCTTGATACGCATGAGGCTGCCTATTATGAGGTAGAAGCCGATCAGGATGCCTGCCGCACCGAGCAGGAATAGTATGACTTCGACAAGTTCTGAGGGCAGCAGGTCGTTAAAGATTATCTGAAGGACGGTAATCGCGGCGCCTACGCCGAGGAACTGCAAACCCGCTTGCAGGCGGCTTTCCTGTCCGCCGTTTGACTTTTTGAAGCTGACGACGTCGGACAGTTCCGCTTCGTCGGTAATTTCTGTCCGGTCTTTTCTGTTGAGCGCGGCGACGAGACGCTGATTCGTCAGCACTGCCCATTCCGCTTCGCTGAGTATCTCTTCGTCCTGGCGTAAATTCACTTCAAGGGCGCACATGTTTGCACCTCCAACCTTGGCACCGCCGATGTTTGGATTTTTTCTGCTGCCATTATATCCAAAGTGTCAACGGGCTGTAGTTGTGAGCCATCAGTATCTCGGTAGGGGGTAGTTCGATAGATTTGCCACGAACGGAGGGCTAGCAGATTTTACGGAGTTGGTAGGATGGAGGCTGATGATATACTGTTTTCGGACTTTTGTTGAGAGGGAATGAGATTTGATTGATGCGATAGTTTTTGACTTTGACGGGTTGATTATAGATACGGAAACACCGGAGTTTGACACTTGGCAGGAGGTGTTCGAGTCTTACGGAGTTTTGCTGGAGCGCGAGATATGGGAGTGGGCTATCGGTCGGCACAGTTATGACTTCAATATCTACAGGCACCTTGCCGAGTTGTCGGGGCAGCATATCGAACCGGAGGAAGTTCGGCCACGAATGCGCCGCCGGTACTTGGAGCGCATCGAGGAAAATCCTGTTCTACCGGGTGTGGTAGATTGCCTGGCTGCCGCAAAGGATATGAACTTAAAGCTTGCGGTGGCGTCAAGTTCGCGTCCGGGCTGGGCGACCGGACATCTTGAAGGTCGAGGACTGTTGCATTACTTTGAATTTGTGCTGCACGCCGGCGATGTGGCGAATGCGAAGCCCGATCCAGAATTGTACACTATGTCGGCGGAGCGTCTTGGCGTGCGACCGGAGAATGCGTTGGCTATCGAGGATTCCGTTAACGGTCTTGCTGCGGCTAAGGCTGCGGGACTGCACTGTTTGGTTGTGCCTAATCCGATGACGAAAGGGATGGATTTCTCTTTGGCTGACGTTCGACTTGAGTCGCTGGAGGATTTGCCGCTTGCGGATCTGCTTGCAATGCTGGAGAGTCGGAGCGCTGAAGTCTATGGAGGTTTACCAAAGACGAAAGTATGAGTTATTATCTCTTTTAACGCAGGTGTTACAATCTGTAAGACGAACGGACTGTAGAACGAACGGGTTTGAAGTCAGATTAGAAGCGGCTGGATTTGCAGGAGGTAATGATGCCAAGAGTAAGCGGGCTTGGACATGTGGGAATTTATGTGAACGATCTGATGGGACAACGTGACTTTTACTCGCGGGTGATGGGCTTGGAGATAACGGACGAGGACTTGGAGCAGCGCCGTATGGTCTTCATGAGCGCGAATCCGGAGATTGAGCATCACGAGTTCGTACTTATGGAAGGCCGGGACGTGCCTGCTGACGGCAAGCTGGTTCAGCAGATCTCCTTCACAGTTGAGACTATCGGGGAATTGAAGGACTTCTATCAGACATTCCGCAACGAGGGCGTGAGCATACAGCGTATAGTGAGCCACGGCAACGCATTCGGGATGTACGCGGACGATCCCGAGGGCAACACGCTCGAGGTCTATTACAAGACCGGCTTGGAAGTGCCGCAGCCGCATGGCGACCACATCGAGCTGGACATGTCCGACGAAGAACTTATGGAGATTGCCGAGGCGGCGGTTCCGGGGAGCTAACATCAATATACAGGTCGGATAGAATGGTGTGCACATGGTGTGCACAATAAGGGATATGAAGGCGCTGTGATGGAATCGCGTGTGAACGACATGCGTATATTTGGGATGCCCGTGCAGTTTATTACGGTCGTCGCCATCAGCCTTGCGCTGACGATATATTTCGGAGCGTGGGCTGCCGACGCGCGGATAGACGCAAGGTCTGGGCAGTCCACGGAACAGAGCGCGCAGCAGTTTAACTTTGGGTCGAGCTCAAATTCACCTGTCGGTTCGGGACTTGCGGGAGCGCTGCGCCAAGACGGGACGGACACGGGCGAAGCATACGGTAACCCAGGCGAGGGGCAGGCGTGGGAGAAGATGTTCCTGTTCGCCTGTCCGCTGCATTGAGGGGCGAATAAGAAGTGCGTATTAGTGGCGAAAGTGCCGATTTCATCCCCATTCTACCCTTTCCCCTTGATGTGGGAAGGGACTTTCGCATGAGATAATTCATGGCACGACAGTCTGAGCCATCCGTAAGCAGCTTGCGTTCGAACTACGAGCGTGTCATCTACCCTCACTACGTTTGGGTCATAGTTACAGTCATAGCCGTTATGCAGATGGTTGGTACGTCCATCCGCATGGCGTTCGGCGTATTTATCGATCCGCTAGAGCAGACTTTTGAGTGGAGCCAGGGCAGTATCACGCTCGCATACGCGATTTCGAGTGTGGTTACCGCGCTGGCTTCTCCTTTTGCGGGATGGTTTGGCGATCGCTTTGGGGCACGGAAAGCTATGGTCGTCGGTACGGCGATGTTTCTGCTGGGGATGCTGCTTACCGGAAGCATCAGCACCATCTGGGAGCTGTACCTGTACTTCGGGGTGTTGCTTGGCATGGCGCAGGCGATATTCCTTGTGCCGCTGATTCCGTCTGCGATGTACTGGTTCCGTCGGCATTTGGGCATAGGCATGGGGCTTATCATGGCTTCTTGGGGGCTTGGGCCCGCACTTGCCGCTGTGGTGGTGAGCTTGCTGCTGGGAGGGATGGGCTGGCAGAACGGCTTTATCGCACTCGGCATTGGATCGGCGGCGATAATGTTCGTGCTGATAGGGTTGTTCAGGGACACGCCCGCAGACAAGGGTATCCAACCGTATGGATACAGGCCGGGTGACGTGGAGGTGCAAAAGCGGAAGCCGGACCCGGCGCGGACGAAGCTCTTTAACGGATATATGCGAAAGACGGCGGCATTCTGGAATATGAGCTCGATCCATTTCTTGGGATG
>JAGGDZ010000135.1 GCA_024648655.1 Chloroflexota bacterium
CCAGAATGCGATGCTATATATCTTTTGAGGTGTGAAAATGACACTATCTGAACATAGAGTTGTCGTACTTAACTCCTTGAGTGTTCCAAATCGGTTGGACGAATTGCGGAACATGAAAGACGGATGGCTTGACGGGGAAGGCGCCGCTCCCTGCCACACCGGTCTGGACTGGCTGGCCTCAAGTTTTGAATGCCATTTTCCAACAGACCTGCCCTTGCCATATATATTTCCCACGCCTGAAGGTGGTGTAGAAGCAGAATGGTCTATAGGCAGACACTCGGTCATATTTGAAATTGACTTGGAATCCAGGCAAGGCGACTGGCTACGGTTCGATAAGCAATCCGACGAGGAAGACGCTCATCTGCTGGATCTAGCTGACAGCGGCAGGTGGGAATGGCTAACGTCGGAGATTCGTCGCCTGGTCGAGTTGTCTGAATGAACGAAAATACCCTGCTCTATCGGGTAATCGGTTCGGATTTGGCCCTCGCTCGCGGCTGGCAGTATCTCCCACAGGGTCGAGTCTAGGCCAGAACTCTCAATTTGTAGCAGACTTCCGAATTCCAATATACTTTCAGACGATTCTAAACTTTATTGCGATAGAGGCTTCAGCTATGTCAGACGATTCCGCTTTCGCGTCAAAGGATTTCATCCGGGCGCAGATCGTAGAGGACAATGAGACCGGCAAGTTCGGGGGCCGGGTGCATACACGCTGGCCGCCGGAGCCTAACGGATACCTGCATCTTGGTCACGCGACGGCTATCTGCCTCAACTTCGGGATAGCCGACGATTTCGCAGGGCTGTGTAACTTCCGCTTCGACGACACGAATCCTCTCGCGGAGGAGATGGAGTATGTCGAATCGCAGAAGGAGGACACGCGATGGCTCGGTTTCGAGTGGGATGAGCGCGAGTTCTTCGCGTCGGACTACTTCGGGAGACTATACGAACTTGCCGAGCAGCTTGTCATAGAGGGCAAGGCTTACGTGGACAGCCTGAGCGCGGAGGAGATACGTGGGCATCGCGGAACGCTGACGG
>JAGGDZ010000422.1 GCA_024648655.1 Chloroflexota bacterium
ACGACGGCCGAGACGCTGCTTCCGCTAATCTAATGTAAGTTCAAATTGATACCAAGAGTTTTTCGTGCTCGGTGTCGAGTTCAAATTTAGGCGAGAGACGATTTAGAACCTGGTTGGGATGGGCATTAATGCGGTCGATGAACGCTTTGCAGGCATTGAAGAGGTGGCGCATGGATTGATGGCAGTGGTTGCGAGTGACCTCTTCACGCATCCAGCGCCAGAGATTTTCAATCGGATTGAGGTCGGGACGATAGGCAGGCAGGGGGCTGAGAGTGAAGCCGAGATTGGCGGCGGCAGCCTGAACGGACTTGGCTCGATGCCAGGCGGCGCCGTCCCAGATGATCACGACAGAGCCCAGTTCATCATCGAGCCATGCAGCCATGCGCAGCAAGAACTGAATCGTATGGTCTTTGTTGCAACTGCCCTCGTTCCAGATGAAACACTGTCCGGCGCAGCAATCGTAGGCGCCATACCCGTTAATGCGGTCTGCGAGCGAAGCACAGTCACGCACACGCCACGCAGTCTTGTTCTTTTCGGCCCAGGTGTAGCCCAGGTCCATAGCGCGGTGGATGTGGGCTTCATCGACATAGACCAAACGGAGCTCCAGACGACAGAGTTGGTCAAACAGTTCTTGGACGCGTTCCCTATAGGCCGCACGTTTCTGGGGGTCAGCTTTCTTGAGCGCTTTCTGGCATCTCTTCCAACGCAACTGCGCTGCTTGCAGTATCCTGTGCAGCGCGCTGCGTGCGAGATCGCAAGTCATGACCCGCTTGAGCCAGCGCTGCAGTTTTTGCAACGTCCAACTATGTCCGGGCAGTCCCTGCGCGGCAGGCTCTGTCTCGCAGATAACGCGCACGAGTTGCTCGACCTGCTCTGGGCGAACAAAGGGCGACGACCACCCGTATGACGATAGAACACAGCCTCAGGTCCCAACTGGTTGTAGTTATCTACCCATTTGAGCACTGTCTCCTTGGCGCGTCCGATTTCCCGCGCCCAGGCACAGGCACTCGTTCGCTTATCGGCAATCCTATACAGAGCCAGAAAACGTTCACGGCTGCGGGCATCTTTGCCTTCTTACCTTACCTAAACAGAGTCTGTCCGATGGTGCTATCACCACTATGGCAACCTTGACCAATACTCTTGATCTCAATTGGGAACTACATTAGTTCTATTGCCAGAGTAGACTTTCGGAGTACCCACTTGTGCCTTTACCTCTGTCTGAGAGCGTCAATAT
>JAGGDZ010000180.1 GCA_024648655.1 Chloroflexota bacterium
ATACCGCTGCGCCGACTGCGACAAGACATTCAGGAATTACCCTGAGGGAGTGGACGGGCACAGGCAGAGCAAGAGGCTGAGAGCATTGGCAGCGTAGTCGTCCGGTGTCTGAAATCGCAGGCTGCCGTGTCTTTCTGGCTCCTTCCAAAACTCCACACCGTACTTGGGACGGTTACCTCGAATGCTTTCACTTTTCCAAGTTCAAACGGTCTGATATAATCTCGGATGCTTGTGCTTTTGGGAGCATGTGAGTTCAAGATTGTGCCTACGTTCCCATTACCGGAGAGAACAGGCGGAGCGTTTACACTACGCTCGCCACAAGCGCTTTAGCGCTTTCTAATGTGAGATATAGGAGAGACGGCATGCCTGCCTACGCCGTTTTAGGCGCTCAATGGGGCGATGAAGGAAAAGGTAAGATAATCGACGTGCTGGCGCGAGACGCGGACATTGTCGCCAGGTTCTCAGGCGGCAATAACGCCGGGCACACCGTTGTTAATGAGGACGGGGAATTCAGTTTCCATCTAATTCCTTGCGGCGTTTTCTGGCCCAAGACGATGAACGTAATAGGCAACGGCGTAGTCGTTGACCCTGACGTTTTGCTCGACGAGATTGATAGCCTGAGCCAACGAGGTATTGACATTCGGGACAGGCTAGTCGTCAGTGACCGCGCCCACCTCATCATGCCTTACCACGTCGCCTTGGATATGCTCGCTGAGCAAGCGCGTGGCAGCGGCGCAATCGGCACTACAGGAAAGGGCATCGGTCCCACGTATGCTGACAAGGCGGCACGCACCGGAATCCGCGCGGCGGACCTGCTTGATGTCGAGTCGCTGCTGCCTCGCCTTGAGCGCATTCTAGAGCACACCAACGCCGTAATATCCAATGTGTACGGCGGCACTCCGGTCTCCAAGGACGAAGTCTTCGATAAATGCAGGCAATGGTCAGAGGGAATGGCTCCATTGATTGCCCCTGTTGAGAAGATCGTACACAACGCCCTCAAAGCCAACATGAACGTCTTGCTGGAAGGCGCGCAGGGCGCTCTGCTCGACCTTGATCACGGCACATACCCTTTCGTCACGTCATCGAATCCCACTGTCGGCGGCGCCTGCATCGGTCTGGGCATGTCACCAATTCACATCGCGGGCATCACCGGCGTATTCAAAGCATACTCCACGCGAGTCGGCGGCGGCCCCCTTCCGACCGAGCTGACGGACGACACCGGTGAAGCCATCAGAAACCTTGCGCAGGAGTTCGGTGTGACAACCGGAAGGCCCAGGCGTGTCGGCTGGTTCGATGGCGTAGCAGCGCGCTACAGTGTCGAGGTGAACGGCTACACTTCCGCAGTCCTCACCCGCCTTGATGTGCTGGACGGTTTCGACTCAGTAAGGATATGCACACACTATGAACTCGACGGAAATGTCATTGACGAGTTCCCAGGCGGCTATGCGGCGCTGGAACGTTGCAAACCCATATACGAGGAGATGCCCGGATGGGACAGTCCTACCGCCAGTATCACGAACTTTGAGCAACTCCCGGCTGAAGCCCGCAACTATGTGGAGCGCTTGCAAGAGGTCATAGGCTGCAACATTGACCTAATTTCCACCGGACCCCACCGCGACGAGGCGATAATGGTGCGGCCTGTCATCAACGTTGCATCGGCGTAGTTCATTCCCTGTCTATTTGACCTGCCTCATAGTCCAAAACCATGAGGAACACATCCAGATTCAGACGCTCGGACTTGTCCAAGTCCCGCATCGCGTCTGTGCATCTGACGCAGTACCACCCCGGAGACAGCGGCGGACTGTCGATCCAGTACATATTGTCGGCGTCGTTGCTGCTGTAGCACGCTTCGTTTCCACAACGGTACTGAGCCGGCGGTATCTGCGCCGCCTCCGGAGTCTCGAACAAACTAACTCCCTCGTACTTCTCCGCTACCGCCGCCGCCATCGCCAGTCTGCGCCTTTCCCGGATACGCTCGAATACGCCCAGCCTCATAATCCACTCCTTGTTAATATAATATGTTACTGCGGCCAGGAATACGTACGTCGCAATCAGGAAGATTGCCAGCATCCAGAGGCGCGGATCGTTTGTGGTGAACGCCCGGTACAAGTTCACCCCCACGAAGAAGGTGTAGATGAAGAACATCGTGGCAACCGCCACGCCAAGCGCATCCATTCTCTTTTCGGTGTTGATGGCAACACCTCACAGAACTACGGTAATAGTTTGCATTGGAAAAAACACCCGCCCGGAGTGTATAAAATGTGCCATACCCTGCCCGGACGGGTGAAATTAAGCCTGAACTGATCGGAAACAACCGATGCTTGCAATGAAGACGCAATCGTCCTAGTCGTCGCCTCCCACGGGAACGGGCAGCTGAAGGTCGATTCGGTATCGCGAAACCACGTCGTCTATCGCTGCCGCCGTGGCTTCATCCGGCGGGATAAGCGGCAGTCGGGGCTGTCCTACATTGAAACCAGCCTTGCCGACACAGTATTTCACAGGAATAGGGTTAGTGACCACAAACAGTATCTTGAAGATGTCAAAGAGGCGCAGATGCTCGGCGGCCGCGCTCTCGATGTCCCCTTCCAGAATCATACCCATCATCGCTTTTATTTGGCTGCCCACGATGTGCGATGCCACGCTCACGATGCCGTAGCCGCCCGCGCACATTATGGGGAATGTCTCATCGTCGTTCCCACTCCAAACCTTGAAGTCGTCGTCCGTGTCGCGGATTATCTTAGTAATCTGCTCCGGGTCGCTGCTTGCTTCCTTCGTACCCACGACGTTGTCAATCTGGCTGAGCCGCACGGTGGTTTCGGTCGTCATGTTCAGAGCGGTACGGCTAGGCACGTTGTAGAGCACGCACGGCAGGCCCACGCTTCCTGCAATGGTCTTGAAGTGCTGATACAGACCTTCCTGCGGCGGCTTGTTATATGATGGAACTGTCATAAGAATGCCGTCAACACCCAGCGCCTCCGCTTCCTTGCTCAGGGAGACACCTTCGGCAGTGTTGTAGCCGGTCGTGCCTGCAATGATCGCTGCCCGGTCGCCTACCGCCCTCTTAGTCGCTTCGTACATACCGAGTTTCTCATCGAATGAGAGTGTGGGAGTTTCGCCCGTCGTGCCGGTGATCACGAGACCGTCACTGCCGGAGTCCACCAGAGCCGACGCAAGTCGTCCAGCCTCGTCATAATCTACCGCCCCGTCCTCATCGAAGGGTGTAATCATCGCGGTTATGAGTCTGCCTAGTTCTACCATAATCAAGCCTCCTTGAATGGGCAATTCACAGCAGTCTGTCTATCTTTTGCGAAGCCTAGCGGCTCACTGCGATCTGCTGTGGCAGCAGGTTGCGCTCAAGCACTTCTTCCGCAATCTGCAATGCGTTGGTAGCAGCGCCCTTGCGAAGGTTGTCGGTTACGACCCACATTGCGATGCCGTTCGGATGCGACACATCCTGTCGAATCCGCCCTACGAACACCTCATCACGGCCTGCCGCCTCGATGGGCATAGGATACACATTTGCAAACGGGTCGTCCACCACTTTCATGCCGGGGAAGTCAACGAGAATCTCCCGCACCTCGTCAGGGCTCATCGGATTCTCGAACTCGATGTGCAGCGCCTCGCTGTGACTGAGCACCACCGGCACGCGTACACAGGTCGCCGACACCGCGATGTCGGGCGAATGCAGAATCTTGCGCGTCTCGTTCACCATCTTCATTTCTTCGTTGGTGTAGCCGTTGTCAAGGAACGGTTCGATATGCGGCAGCGCGTTGAAGGCGATAGGGTGTGGGTACGCCTCCGGGCTGAGATCATCATGCGTCAGGCTGTTGTCGTGCATAAGCTGCTTCGACTGCACGCGCAGTTCTTCGACCGCCGCCGCGCCTGTGCCGGATACCGATTGGTAGGTGTCGGCAATGACTCGCTTAACAGGGTTGACCTCCATTAGGGGCTTGAGAACCATCACCAACGGCGTGGTTGAGCAATTGGGAATTGAGATTATGCCTTTATGGTCCTCCACGTCCGCGCCGTTCACCTCCGGCACGACAAGCGGGACATCGGGGTTCATACGGAACGCCGAGCTGTCATCTATTACGACTGCGCCCTGCTCTGCCGCGACCGGGGCAAGCGCGCGACTGACATCTCCACTCGCGGAGATGAAAGCAAAGTCAACCTTGCTAAAAACCTCAGGCGTCGCTAGTTCGACCGCAATCTCCCGTCCCATGCACTTGAGCTTTTTTCCGACCGAGCGCTCCGAGGCGCAGAGCCGAATATCCGACATAGGGAAATTGCGTTCCTCCAGCACGTCCAGGAAGACGCGCCCAACGGCGCCCGTTGCGCCAACTACTGCGATGCTGCAAGCGTCCACTTTAACTTCGACCTCCGATAAGAACGTTATTCAGCCTTTTAGCCTTTATGATAAACATGATAAACGCTTCACTGCGCCAAATCCATCAATTTTCGTAGATTCCTTACGACGCAGTCATGCTAAAGTCCCATAATTTTGTCCAGCCCCACTGTCAAGCCCTTACGGTTGACGACTTCGTTGATGGCGAGTGTTACGCCCGGCATGAAGCTCTCGCGATTGACAGAGTCGTGACGGATCGTGAGCGTCTGTCCTAGCGCGCCGAATACCAACTCGTGATGGGCAACGCGGCCGGGCATTCGCGCGCTGTGGACACTGATGCCCTGATGCGTTGCGCCACGCGCACCGTCGATAAGCTCCTTCTCAGATACCGGTGCGATGAAGCCTTCGGGCTTGCCCTCAAGCGCAGCGTTGGCTATGGCGAGCGCAGTTCCGGATGGCGAGTCTATCTTCGCTTCATGATGCATCTCGGTCAGGTCCGCGTAATCGAAAAAGCGCGACGCCTGCTTCGCCAGCGCAATCATCAGCACAGCTCCCATGGCGAAGTTCGGCGCTATGATGACCCCGACTTCATGTTCATTGGCTAGGCTCTCCGCCTCTTGATATATAGCGTCCGTGATCCCGGTAGAGCCGATGACGATGTTCACTCCTCGGGGCGCCGCGGTTCGCAACACGGACGATGCGCCCTCCGCGCTCGTGAAGTCAACAACCACGTCCGCCCCGTCAAGCACATCCCCGAGCGACCCGGAAATCGGAACTTCGCCCAAACCGCCCGGCAGTGCGATCGTGCCCTCGTTTGCCGTAATATCGGCCGCTCCAATGGGCTGCATGCCCAGTGTATTGGTTACGGTCTCCAGAACTTGTTGACCCATCTTGCCCATGACGCCGTGTACCACAACATTGATAGCCATTGCGCGAACTCCAGTCTGTATTTAGGATTGCATCAATTTATCATAAGCCGTCTTGTATCATCAAACCGCGTCATATGCGACGAAGCGGTTGCCAGCTCCGATACGTGGCGACTCTCCAGAGCCATTCAGCGGGCCCGAACAGGAAATGGCTTAACCAAGCCTGCGACCACCAAACCTGCAATGCCCAGACTGCGAATACGAATGCGAGAATTGGAGCGCGGTTCATCCAGCCGGCATCGCCGAGCAGAACCGTAAGCGTTAGAATGCCTATTATGGTCTGTGTAAGGTAGTTGGTCAGCGCCATTCTGCCAACGGCGCGCAGCCGCCGCTTGAGCCAAGAGTCCATACGATTATTCCACAGAATAATGATGCTCATGTATCCAAGAGAAGCAGGAATGGTGCCTATCGTATTCGGGACCTGACCGATAAATGCAACCTCGCGCGAATAGTCATTAATTGCAGTGATGACAACCCCCAGCGCCGCAAAGGGCAGCCCAACGGCAAGCCCTATGATTGCCACGGTTCGATATGTCCTCGCTGGCATGTCTCCATTCATAAAGCCCGTTCGGTACAGTCCCGCACCCAACAGAATCAGTCCGAGCGCACGCAGAAAGTAGCCAAGCAGGTGAGGAACGCCCACCCAGTCCTCGGTATTGACCTCCCCAGGCTCCCAGATGCCTGACAGAGATGTACCGGTGCTGTCGGCGATGCATTGCGAAAGCACGGTGCCGACCGCTGACAGCGCGAAAACTACGACACCTAGAGATATAAGGGCATTGTTGGAGAGACTTCGCAGGAGAATCAGGAAAAAGGATGAGACGGCATAGCCCATCAGCACGTCTCCGTCCCAAATTGTAAAGTGCACAATGCCGATTAGCAGCAGAAGAACGTTGCGCCACATGTTCAGCGCGACAGCGCGCCTGCCTTTTGCAGAGGCGCGGTCGATGAAGAGAATCATCCCTGCTCCGAATAGTAGCGAGAACAGCCCCATGAACTTCTGGTCGATGAAGACTTCGCCGAATATGCCCACCGCCCAATCAATCCAAGTCTCAGATCCACCGGCGCTCAAGTTAAAGTATGGCGCCGTATCGAACCTGAAAGATACGGCGTTCATCAGCAGGATACCCAGCACTGCGACTCCCCGAATGAGATCAAGGCTGGTTATGCGAGCAGAATCGCGTACAGGGGCCGCATCCGTTCGGAGTTGTTCGGCTGCCATTGGTGTCTTCCCCTTTGGCATCTTCGGCATCTGTGCACCATATTCGATCTGCATAAATCAAAAGCCTCGGGCTTCCACCCGAGGCTTAGATGAGGGATTGTCGAAAATGGGCTATCTGCGGTAGCCGCCTCTTTCGCGGTCTCTGCCACCGCGTCCGCCACGATCTCTGCCGCCACGATCCCTGCCGCCTCGGTCGTTGCGCCCTCTACCACCGTCTCGCCTGTATCCTCCGGTGCGCGCCGGGCGTCCGCCCCCGACGGGGTCCCTGCCATTGGGATCGATTTCTTCGTCAATGAGCAGTGCGCGCCGTGAAAGGTTTACGCGCCCAAGATCGTCAATCTGAATGACTGCCACTGTGAGTTCCTGTCCAATTTCAACAGTCTCCGCGACCGATGGTACACGCTCATCCGACAGCTCGCTAATATGAACAAGCCCGTCCTTGCCCGGCAGGATAGTAACGAAAGCGCCGAAGTCCATTATGCGAGCGACTGTTCCGGTAAAGATGTCGCCAACCTTGACCTCACGAGTAAGGTCGTCAATCATCTGTACGGCTTTCTGCGCTGCTGCGCCGTCGGCCGAGCCGATGACGATCGTGCCGTCTTCCTGTATGTCAATTGTCGCGCCGGTCTCGTCCGTGATTCCGCGTATCGTCTTGCCGCCGGGTCCTATCACTGTGCCAATCTTGTCCACGGGAACGCTGATTTGCAGCATTCTAGGGGCAAACGGGCTGAGGTCTTCGCGAGTGTCGCTGATTGTGTCGCGCATCTGGTCCAAAATGAACAGTCGGGCTTCCTTAGCCTGCTCCAATGCGTCTTGAACAACATCGAAGCTGATGCTGTTGACCTTGATATCAAGCTGAATGGCGGTAATGCCCTCGCGCGTCCCCGCGACCTTGAAGTCCATGTCGCCGATATGGTCTTCCATACCCTGAATGTCGGTGATGGTCGCGTATTCGCCATCGCCACCATCTATCAGTCCGACTGAGATGCCTGCGACCGGCGATTTTATGGGCACGCCGGCGTCCATCAGCGCAAGTGTACCTGCACAGACGCTCGCCATAGATGTGCTGCCGTTTGATCCGAGTGCCTCGCAGACTATGCGCAATGTGTATGGGAAATCTTCTTGGCTCGGCAGCACGGGCGCCAGAGCGCGCTCCGCAAGTGCGCCGTGTCCTACTTCACGCCGCCCGGGCGAGCCGATGCGCCGCACTTCGCCCACCGAGTATGGAGGGAAGTTATAGTGCAGCATAAAACGCTTCGTCTCTTCAGGAGTGAGTGTGTCAAGTCTCTGGGCATCGCCGACTGAGCCTAGCGTCGCCACGCCAAGAATCTGTGTCTCTCCGCGATTGAAAAGGCCACTACCGTGTACGCGAGGAAGAAGTCCGACCGCGCTCGATATGGGACGAATTTCACGCCTGTCGCGCCCATCCGGACGCTTGCCGCCCGACAGCACGTTTTGCTTAAAAGCGTGTTCAAGCTGAACATCGAATGCATCTCGAAGATGATTAGCCTCGTATTCTTCGCCGAGTTCCGCAGCCACCTTCGCGCGCAGCTCGTCCAGTTTTTCGTACAGGTCAACCTTGCCCGTGGACGATGCGAATGCGTCCGTGACTCCACTGCCGAGAATATCAGCAATTTCATCGTCAAGCTCAGAAGGGTAAGCATAGGAGTCGTAATCCATAGACTTAGGCTTGCCTACGGCTTCCACCATGCCGTCCTGGAAGTCAATAAATCCCAGATTGACTTCATGAGCGAGTTTGATGGCATCGAAAACAACCTCTTCGGGAAGCTCATTCGCTCCGGCTTCCATCATCGTTACACCATCGCGTGAGCTGGACACCACCAGGTCAAGTTCACTCTCTTCAAGCTGTGCATAAGAGGGATTCACGGAGAGTTCGCCATCGATGTAGCCGATGCGTGTTGCGGCAATGGGACCTGCGAACGGTATGTCGGATATGCTAAGCGCTGCCGACGCCGCCGTCATTACCAGCGTCTCGAACGGCGTCTCCATGTCGATGGACAGAGGTGTTGCAACAATCTGCACTTCGTTGCGGAAGTCGCTGGGGAATAGCGGGCGCAACTGCCTGTCGGTCAGGCGCGCCATAAGGATTCCGTGTGTGCTTGGCCGCCCTTCGCGCCTGAAGAAGCTGCCGGGGATTTTGCCTCTGGAATAGAGGCGTTCTTCCACATCAATCGTCAGAGGGAAGAAGTCGATGCCGGCGCGAGGCTTGGACATCGTAGCGGTTACAAGCAGGGCGCAGTCGCCTTGCTTTACAAGTATCGATCCGTTCGCTTGGAGCGCCAGTTGGCCAGTCTCCATGATAAGCGTGCCGGATTCATAGACGTGTTCGAACGAGTTCAACATTAGAAAAATATCCTCCACGGGGAACACGAGAAAGAAGAAAGGCAGCCCCGCTGCCTATTTCGCTGGGCTACCTTCTCAGACCGAGCTTAGCGATTAGCGCTCTGTAACGGCCTACGTCTTCCCTGTTGAGGTATCTAAGCAACCTCCGCCTGCGGCCGACCATTTTCAACAGGCCGCGGCGTGTGGACTCGTCGTGCTTATGGACTCTGAGGTGTTCGGTAAGTTGCTGTATGCGAGTCGTCAGGACTGCTACCTGTAGTTCAGTAGAGCCTGAGTCGTTCTCGTGAGTGCGATGCTCTGCAATTACGGCTTGCTTTTCAGCCTTGTTCAATCCCTTCTCCCGGGAGTTCCCCTGTCTTTTATGATGTTCCTTCTTTTCTCACAAGCTAGTTTAGCACAGGGCAAGTTTGTGGCGCAATAAATTGAGGAATACCTGCAACCGGTCATCAATTCTCACAGAGACGCGAGGAACTCGTTGACTGCATCCTGGAAGCCGGAAGGGCTGTCGCCCATGACGAGATGCCCAGCGCCTTCGATAGTTGCTAGACGACTGTTGGATATAGCATCGTGCATCCTGTCGGCAGTGTCCATCGCCACGATGTCGCTCGCGCCTCCACGCACCAGCAGTGTAGGACGTTGAAGTGTTTCCAGATAGCCCCAAAGGCGCTTTTCGGTCTCGGGATCGCTCCCCATACGCCTTCCGGGCCTTCGGAGCGCACTGTCATACTTCCATGTCCACTTGCCATTCGGCAGTTCCTTCAGGTTGTGCATGATGCTGCCCCGAACCTGCTGAGGGTCGCGGCGCGGATTGTATCTCAGAACCCGCTCCACGAAGGCGTCCACCGAATCCAGTTCGTCGTCTTGCTGAACGAAGCTGCGGATGTTCTGCGTTCCTTGTTGCATGTTCTGAGGTGCAGCGTCAACAATGACTAGAGCTTTGACCTTGTCAGGATTGTTCGCAGCGTAGGTGAACGAATTTCTGCCGCCCATTGACAAGCCCATTAGCACGAAATCCTCTAGTCCAAGCTCGTCCACGACAGCTGATATGTCCGACTGCTGCGTCTCGGGAGAATAGTCACCGTCAGGTGCCCAGTCGCTATCGCCGTGTCCACGCTGATCCAGCGCTATCACCCGGTAGTCGTCGCTGAAGCCAAGTGCAACGAAGTCCCAAGAGTGGCATGTCTGCGCGAAGCCATGGAGCAGAAGCATGGGGGGGTTGTCCCGGCTGCCCCACTCAAGGTAGTGAAAGCGCATCCCGTTCGCAGTAACGAATTTGTCCTGCGGCTCATTTTCGTTGGTGAATTTGACGCCCATTTCTCGTGCCGCGTCATACAGAGATAGTCCCTGCTTGCTTGCCTGTGAACTCAACGGTCTGTTCCTCCGATTACCCATGTGACTATAGAGTAGCGTTCAATACAACGCGCCAAATCATACACTACCTGACCCTATCCTATCCATCCTGCTAATCAATGTCAGTTAGCCTGGGCCGCCGCGTGTGCCACTCCGTCGCCTGCTCGTATAAGTGCGCTACCTGAAGCGCGAGGGCGTCCTCAAACGAGCGTGCTGCCAGCTGCATTCCGATAGGCAGCCCTTCCGATGTGAACCCGCACGGCACTGACACTGTGGGGATGCCGCAAATGTTGTGCGGGCGTGTCAGGCGCGGCATAATCGACAGCTTCGCCTCATGTGCGCCGCCCACGTCAACAAAGTTTTCACTCAACTTAGGAGCGCCAAGCGCCGTCGTGGGCGCAAGCAGAACATCGTAAATTTTCATCGCTTCCGCAATGGCTTGGTTGAACTCGGTGCGTGCGCGCTGCGCTGCGATATACGTGACGGCAGGTGTCATCGCGCCCTCTTCCAGTCGTCCGCGCACATCCGAGCCGAAGTCGTCCGGTTGCCGGCGTAGATTGTCGAGGTGTATCTCCGCCGCCTCTGTGAGCAGAATTGTGCCTGAAATGCTTATCGAGTCATTGAGCGCCGGAATCGAGCACTCCTCCACCTGCGCGCCCAGCCCTTCCAGAACCGCAGCCGCCCGCCGCACGGCTGCGGCCACCTCTTCTTCAATCATGTCGTAGAAGTAGTCTTGTGGCACGCCTATTCGCAGGCCGGATATATCCTTATTCAGCAGCCTCGTAAAATCCTCATCAGCGCGGTTGGCGCTGGATTGGTCGCGCTCGTCGTAGCCCGCGATGGCGTTCATCACCATTGCCGTATCCATCACCGTGCGCGTCATTGGTCCCACCGTATCGAGGCTGTTTGCCAGCGGAAACACGCCAACCCTGCTCACCCTGCCGAACGTGGGCTTGAGTCCCACAATGCCGCAAGCGGATGCCGGAATGCGGACCGAGCCGCCCGTGTCGCTGCCGAGCGCCGCCATGCACTGCCCTGCAGCCACCGCCGAGCCTGAGCCGCCGCTCGACCCTCCGGTGATGCGCGTTGTGTCCCACGGATTGCGCGCAGGTCCGTCGTGCGGATTTTCGCTCGTTGCCCCCAACGCGAACTCGTGCATTTGCAGCTTGCCCAGCAAAATCGCGCCCGCATCGCGGAATCGCTCCGTTACGGCGGCGTCATAGTCGGGCACAAAGTCTCTCATAATCTTCGAGCCTACGGTCGTTCGGACACCTTTCGTGTAGTATAGGTCCTTCAGCCCTATGGGAATACCGTGCAGCGGTCCGCGGTAGCCGCCATTCTGAATTTCAGTCTCCGACACTGCTGCGGCTTCGGTCGCCTCCTCAGCCAGAAGCGTGATGAATGAATTCAGCCGCTCGTCGGTCTGCTCAATGCGCTCTAGGTGCGCCGCTACAAGCTCCACCGGCGAAAGCTGCTTCGATTCGATTAGCGATGCCGCCTCGCTGATGGTGAGGTAGTGAAGGTCGTTGGTTGGCATTCGTGTCTCCCTGTGTTCGATTCGGGCAGGGTGATTTGACTCCACTCGCCCAACGGAATGTTGTTAAAAGCGTAGAAGTTCAATCACCGGCTGACGCTGTACGCTGTGGCTGCTGAGGTCTCGCGCTTACGGCGTGCTCCACCTGATTCACCAGAGCGCTTATGTTTCGTACCTGCTTGTTGAGCAAGGCTGGGCCGACCGCAAAGCCCGCTACTGCAAGCCCGCCTATCATCACCGCTATCGGTGCGCCGAGGTAGTTGGCTATCCAGTTGCCTTGCATTCCGCCCAGCGGCATTATGCTCCATGTCATGCCATAAAAGCCCATCACGCGCCCTCGCATATTGTTCGGGACCATCATCTGCAGGGAACTCATTATCGAGATCATGTAAATTGAGTTGAATATGCCGATGAACAGCATGATCCCCATAACCAGATAGTAAGAAGGGTACCCCTGCGCCACCAGGCCGAACAGCATAAGCGCCAGTCCGAAGGCAGTAGCGCCTCCAATGAGCATCAGACCTTTCTGCCTGAAGTTGCCAACTGAACCCAGCACCATCGTGGTCGCCAGAGCGCCCGCTCCACTCACGCCCATCAACACGCCCTGACCATCCGCTCCAACTTTCAGAATGTCAACAGAGAAGATTGGCATCATGAAGATATACGCCATACCGAAGAAGCTGTTGAAGAATGTCATGCCTATTAGGAACGAAAATGCAGAATTGCTCAGGATGAACTTCAAGCCGTCCAGCATATCGCGGGCGGGATTTCCGCTGCCACCTCGCTGTATTTCAGGTATCTTCAGCGCAACCGTAACCAGCGCCATCGTAACGAAGCCCACGCCGGAAATGAAGAACGATATTGACGTCCCAAGGTATGCGATGATGCCCCCCGCGATGGCAGGCGCAACTATGCGAGTACCCTGCCATATCGCAGAGTTCAATGACACAGCGCTCATTATTGCCGAGCGGTCTATTAGATGCGGATAAAGCGCCTGACGCGCGGGTTGATCGAAGGCATTGACCGCGCCGGCGAGGAACGCTATCAGCAAGAGGTAGTAGATGTGCAGGACGTCGAACATCGTCATCACGGCGAGGACGAAGATGAGCGAAGCAGTTATGAGCTGGCAGGCTATGATGAGACGCCGTTTATCGAACATGTCGGCGAACACGCCGCCAAATAAGTTCAGCGCTATCGCAGGTATCGCATTGACCGCACCGACATATCCCAGGAAGAGCGGTGAGTTAGTTAGCTCGTAAGTTACCCACAGCAGGCTGAAGGTGAGCATCTGGAAGCCGCTAACGGACGCGAGCGTTCCAAGCCAGTAGGCTCGATACGCAGGGTAGCGAAGCGCGGGCGGCACAGCGCGACGCGCCTTTTCTATGAAATAGGCAACCGCCTCTATCCCAGGGGAGTCTTGCGTCAAAGGCGGCCTCTCTTGAGCTACTTAGCTCAGTCTTGTAGGGGTATCCTCCCCCAGATTACCGAGTCCGGTTCTTCTGCCAGTTTTTCGGCGCGAATGATCTGTCGTATGTTCAGCAGAGTCTCGTTGACCTCACTTGTCACATAGACCCAGTCCGGCTCCTCCGGAAACCAGTAGGGTGACGTAATACGAACGACAGTGTGCTCGCTAGGGTTCAAGTATATGCCGAACTTAGAAATATGCGGTAGCAATCTGCACCTCTGTTTATTGCACTAAACTAGCATAGGAACGAAGTATCTTCAACGGCAAGTCAGATCGGAGCGTGTATCACACTCCTCTGCCTCCATCTTGGGACTAAGAGGCTACTCAACAGTGACGGACTTTGCGAGATTGCGTGGCTGGTCAACATCGCAGCCGCGCTCGACGGCTATGTAGTATGCCAGTAGCTGCATCGGAATTGCGTTGAGGATCGGGGTAATGTCCGCCGAAGCTCTCGGTATCCGGATCACATCGTCAGCCTTCTCGTAGATGTGCCCATCCTCCATTGTGGCAACGGCAATCACACTGCCCCGTCGAGCCTTGACCTCATTCACGTTACTAAGCATTTTGTCGTAGAGTTCGTCTCTGGGCACGAGCGCCACAACAGGCATCTTCCTGTCTATGAGAGAAATTGGCCCATGCTTCATCTCACCCGCCGGATAACCTTCCGCGTGAATGTAGCTTATCTCCTTTAACTTTAACGCGCCCTCCATCGCCAACGGGTAGTTCTTCCCGCGCCCCAAGAACAGGAAATTCGCGCGCCGCGCATACTTGAGCGCCAGACGCTCATACTGCGATTGCTCTGATATGAGTTGACCGATCATTTCGGGCAGGTGCGCCAGTTCCTGCACGACGCTTGCCAACCGCTCTCGGCCAATCGCGCCACGCCTGAAGCCCAGATAAGTGGCAAGCGCGTACAGCGTAACCAGCGAGCACACGAAAGTCTTCGTCCCCGCCACGCTAATTTCAAGACCTGCGCGAATTGGTAGCACGGCGTCGGCTATTCTCGTAGATTGCGTGCCCTCGTAGTTGCACAGGGTCAGTTGTCGCGCGCCACGGCGTTTAGCCAGGTCCATTGCACCGAGCGTATCCGCAGTCTCCCCCGATTGGGATATGGAAATAACCAGCGTGTGCTCGTCCATCACCGCGTCTCGGTAGCGAAACTCCGAAGAGTTGTCAACCTCGCAAGCGATGCCGGCTATCGACTCCATCCACATGCGCCCCACCATACCGGCATGCAGGCTCGTGCCCATGCCAATGATGATGGCGCGGTTGAATCGCTTCACTTCCGCGTCAGTGAATGACAGCTCGGGTAGGGTTATTCCGGGCGGATCAAATTGGACGCGACCCCGCAGCGAATCCAACACGGCGTCAGGCTGCTCGTGTATCTCTTTGAGCATGAAGTGCTTATACTCGCCCTTAGTTGCAGTCATCGCCCCATAAGCGACGGGCGTGGCAGACTTATCGACCGGTGTCCCGTCAATGCGCGTGTAGCAGGCTTTATCCCTCGTTACCGTCGCCATCTCGCCGACGGACAGGTACGCGACGTTACGCACATGAGGAAGTAGCGCGGCAATGTCGCTGGCGAGCAGCATTTCCCGCTCCCCGTACCCGATGACTATACCGCCTGCGTTGCCGAGCTTGAAAGAGACTATCTTGTCCGGCTCCTTGCGAGACATCACGACGACGGCATTCGCACCTTCTATGCAGCACGCCGCCGCCCGCGCCGCCTCCTCAAGAGAGCGGCCTTCTCGCATATAAGATTCTATGAGATGCGGGATGCACTCAGCATCCGTCTGCGAGTCGAATGTGTGCCCCTCCGCCGCCAGAGATTGTTTCAACCCTAAGTAATTTTCAAAGATGCCGTTGTGTACCACCATTATATCGCCCGTACAGTCCGTGTGAGGGTGCGCGTTGAAATCGGTCGGTCCCCCGTGCGTCGCCCAGCGAGTATGCCCCACTCCGCTGAAGCCGTCGGGCAGTCCATTGCCTAGTATGCTCCTCAACCTGGAGAGCTTACCTGCGGACTTGTAAAGTTGCGGCACACCTTCCTCATCCAGCACTGCGATGCCCGCA